>JAUVNZ010000397.1 GCA_030599435.1 Gammaproteobacteria bacterium
ACAAGATCTGCCAACGAAACATCTTCTCCTTCCTGAAGCATTTCCTTTTCAGATGCTTTCTTTGACAAGACCGACAACCAGTCCAGCAGTTCGTTTACATTTTCCATACGACTTTCGGCCTGCTTTGCATCTTTACAGATATCGAATAACCAGGCTTCGTAATTTATATCATTCACAAGTTCGCGCACTACTTCTACCGGATTCTCGCGCTCAGCCTGTTCTGATTTTTCCGCTAACCAACTAATGAATTCGCGCACTTTAGTTAGTGCACGAAAAGTAAGCTGCGTCTCTAAACCTATTTCACCGCAGGCAGCACACAAACTTACACTGCGCTCATTGGCATAGGTCGCAATTTTCTCCAGGGTTGCCGGGCCAATTTCACGCCTTGGTGTATTCACCACGCGCACAAAAGCATTGTCATCATCCGGGTTAACCAGTAGCCGCAGGTAAGCCATGATGTCTTTCACTTCCTGATAAGCAAAAAACGAAGTGCTGCCTGAAATGCGGTAGGGTAATTGAGTTTCACGTAAGGCACGTTCAAACAAACGTGATTGATGATTGCCACGATACAAAATCGCATAGTCACTAAAATTACTAGCGGTCTGAAATTTGTGGGCCAGTAAACGCGATACCACCGTCTCGGCCTCATGCTCTTCGTTACGCGCCTGAATCACCTTAATGGGATCGCCATACCCCAACTCACTCCACAGACGTTTTTCAAACACATGCGAATTATTGGCGATGAGTTGATTGGCAGATTTCAGAATGCGTCCCGCCGAACGGTAATTTTGTTCAAGCTTGATAATTTTTAGCATAGGAAAATCCTGTGACAACAGCGCCAGATTTTCTGGTTGAGCACCTCGCCACGCGTAAATGGATTGATCATCATCACCCACCACCGTCAACGCACCACGCACGCCCACTAGCTGCTGCACCAGACGGTACTGGGTGCCATTGGTATCCTGATACTCGTCCACCAACAAATAACGAATGCGGTTTTGCCATTTATCCAGAACCTCCGGATATTCACCGAACAACTTCACCGGCAGACCGATAAGGTCATCAAAATCCATGGCGTTATAGAGTTGCAGGTGACGATTGTATTCAGCATAAAGCAATGAGGCCGCGGTTAAACGAGCATCACCATTGGCTTCTAACTGCGCCTGCTCTGGACTTACCAGACCACTCTTCCAGGTAGATATCTGCCACTGCATCTCGGCAGCCATATCGTCAGCATCAAATGCCTTGCGCAACAGTTCCTTGATAAGTGCCTGGCTATCCTGAGCATCATATATAGAGAAACCCGGCTTAAAACCCAGTAGCTTGCCGTCACTACGGAGAATACTGAGACCCAGGTTATGGAAGGTGGAAACGCGCATCCCGCGCCGATCTTTGGCTTTCAAGTCGCCAGTAATGCGAGACTGCATCTCCCGCGCCGCCTTATTGGTAAAGGTCACCGCAGTGATGTGGTGGCCCTTGATGCCACAGCTGTGCACAAGATGAACAATTTTCCGGGTGATGACACGAGTCTTGCCGGAGCCAGCGCCAGCCAGCACCAATAGAGGGCCATCAATATAGGACACCGCCTCTTTCTGGCGGGGATTGAGATCAGAAATCAAAGAATCACTACTTACTTGTTGGGAC
>JAUVNZ010000317.1 GCA_030599435.1 Gammaproteobacteria bacterium
CAAAATTGAGAAACGTCCACCTGAGCACCCACCTGGAACAAAAACAGCTATTAACCAAACACCAGGTCATAATGTATGACCGTATTCGTGGCTATGGCGCCAATGGTTCACATAACAATGGCTCACATAACGACAACCATAACCATTAACACTGATTTAAGGCATACTTGTCTCTACTATTTATACATTACACAGTTAGCCTAACCACATGCAAAGCTTAGTCAGTAAAACAAGCCAGGTTTTCGAGCATCCGGCATACGCCATTTTTTTTGTATTATTCTTCCCCCTGCTCATTGAATTTACTTATTCTGATTTTGTCAGAGGCTCAGAATTAAATTCCCGGGTCGGCTGGTTCATCCTTATATTATCTTTGGTATGGTTACTCCGAAAAAAACTCTTCCCTTTTCTATTACTGGGTGTATTTCTAATTTCTGGTTGCATGGATAGTTTATATGCCACCACTTTTGGCGGCGTATTCACGACGGCCAGTTTTGAGGCTATGGCTCTCACAGACAATCAGGAAGCTATCGGCTTTTTACAGACCTACGCGTCTTTTGAAAATTTGTCTCTTTTAGGATTGTATATTACCGGCAGCCTGTATTTTATTGGCAACACAAAAGTGCCCGCCGAAAAATCTTCCAGCGAAAAGTTTATCGTAGCACTGGGAATAGTAATGTTGGCTGTCGCCACCTATCGACTGGGCTTCCTCCACAAATACTATGACACTATTCCAGGGTTCGCTGGCACACTGCCATCGTATTATGCTGGCCATGGCAATGTGGCGAATGAAATTGAAGACCGCAAAAACTTTGTGAATAATTCTCCCGTGATTGCAGCTTTAAATCAGAAAGACCAACAACAAACTTATTTGATTATTATTGGGGAATCACTGTCTAAAAAACACATGGGCTTATACGGATACCACAGAGATACCACACCCGATTTAACAAAACTTTCCGATGAACTCATTGTACAAACGAATACTATAAGCACCCATGTACAAACCCAGCCTTCGTTACGACATGCACTCACTCAGGTAAACACGGAAAACAAGCTGTCGGCTAAAAAAGCTTTAAGCATGGTTGATATTGCCAATAAAGCAGGTTTTAAAACCTGGTGGATATCCAATCAGCAGCCACTGCGATCTACTATCTCAGCCATTGCTAACATGGCAGATGAAACTCAATACATCAGCAATGACTATCATGGTGTACAGGTAAGAAGGTTTGACGGTCTTATGTTGCCTTATGTTGAAAAAGCATTAAGCGACGATGCCCGGCATAAGGTTATATTCGTACACCTAATGGGCAGTCATCTTCAATACAGAAACCGATATCCCGATGAATTCTCAATATTTACTGATAACAACGTGAAAGGTTACAAAGAAAATCTATCAGATCGCCAGCTAGAATATATCAACAGCTATGATAACTCGGTGCTATACACAGACTATGTCGTCGCCAATATGATTAATTCGCTGAAAACAATCTCGGCAGATCAAAACCTGATATCAGCTTCTTTATTTCTTGCTGATCATGGAGAAGAGATATTCGACTCAAAGAATTTTGTAGGGCACGGCCCGGATTCCATTACACCCCCTATGATAGAAATTCCATTTATCACGTGGACTTCCAAACAATACAGAAAAATCCGTCCCTCAATATTCGAACAAATGGAAACAAATAAGAACAAGGCTTCTTCCCTGGATGATAGCTTTCATTTCGTCTCAAGCCTTTTAGGCATAGAGTCTGAAGTAATAAAAAATAACTACAGCCTTACATCAGATCTCTACACAAGCAGAAAACGGATGGTCTATAAAACAGATTATGATCTTAATATAAAAAATTAAACGTCTGCTTTGTAGCGAAAGCGGACATTGGGATTATCTTTTGAAATTCATTCAATCGGATGTTCGAGTATCACATAACATCTCGTAAGCTGCTTCTTTTGTACCAGCAAGGCGAGCGTTATATTTTCTCATATATGTTTCAGCGGCATACCTTGCAGCACTTCTCTTGGATTCATTATCAACCACATACACAACATTCTGGAACTCATCAATACCCCTCCATAATATTTTTTGAACATCACCCGCCACAGAATAAGAGCCAGACTCCTTGCAAATAAGATTTGCAGACGATGAAAAATTCTTCCGAATCTCATCACGAATAGCTTCCAGATCACTCAATGAGAACTCATCATTCATGCACACATCGACGTACAATATGCCATTGAGGTTTTCTAATTTAATCCGCTCCGTATCCATCATCACTCCCAGAGTTACTATATAACGAATAAATATATAAACAGTATTCGTTAGATTGTTTAATTATATAACTGGGTTATCGAACTGTGACGTAGTTCCATTAGATGTATTTGCGAGGGATCTTTCCTACACGGCATATCGGGCAGGAGAGTGATGGCTGAGGCCATGAAAGGGATTGTTAGAGATTATTCTGAATGTCCGCTTTCAGTGGCGATTTCAACCGGTCGACGCAACACAAGTACCAAAACGTTCTGCGGGTGTTTCATATTCTAGCGTTTTACGAGGACGTTCATTTAACTGTCGTGCCACGGCGTTGAGCTTTGCTTGTGAGTGTATCGATAAATCAGTGCCTTTGGGGAAATA
>JAUVNZ010000252.1 GCA_030599435.1 Gammaproteobacteria bacterium
CGCCAGTATCAGGAATATAGTCGAATTCAACACCGACAATTGTTTCATTCGGTGTGTAATGTACATACGCAGCTTCAGGATTAAACTTAATACTGGTTTCATCAGGCACAGCGGTAAATTTACTGTCTGTCGTATCTGCCACCAGATTAACATTACAGTAGCGTTTTGCTTCAGCAATGGCTTTTTTGGACCACTGACCAGTGAGCAAGTAGTCAGCTGACTTCTTACCATTGAGTAAGTTAATAGGCACCATAGCAAACTGGCTACTGGCGCCGCCCTGCAGGAACAGGACTTTGTAATTATCAGGGATACTCATCAGCTCACGTAAGTCAGCCTCAGCTTTTGCCGCAATAGACATATAGTCTTTACCACGGTGGCTCATTTCCATTACAGACATGCCTGAACCATTCCAGTCCAGCATTTCCGCCTGTGCCTGTTCTAATACTTCTGCCGGTAGCGCGGCCGGGCCGGCGCTGAAATTATATACTCTGCTCATAATGAATTCACTTAAGGGATTTAACTCGACAATAATTATAAATTAGATTAAATATGCAATATAACCAGTTGATTATACTTTATATTATTTATTCTTCTGATGTATCTTCCTGGTTCTCATCCTGGCTATCGGCTTCATCACCAGCAAGTACTTTTATCTGCTCGATTTCAACCAGTTTTTCGCCTTTGGTCAGGCGAATCAGGCGCACGCCCTGAGTATTACGACCCATTTCACTGACCTCGGCAACCGCAATACGCACCAATGTGCCATTATCCGTAATCATCATGATTTCATCATCATTCTGAACCTGGACTGCACCGACTATCTTGCCGTTACGCTCGTTAGTTTTAATGGAAATCACACCCTGACCACCACGACCTTTCAGCGGGTAATCATCTACGTTTGTGCGTTTGCCGTAGCCATTCTCAGTTGAAGTCAAAATTGAACCGCCTGCTTCAACCTTAATCATCGCAATGACTTCCTGACCCTCGGTTATACGGATACCGCGTACACCACCGGCTGTTCTGCCCATGGAACGCACATCGGTTTCTGAGAATCTAACGGATTTACCTGAATCAGCAAGTAACATGATGTGATTGCTACCATTAGTAATAACAACATCAACCAGCTTGTCATTTTCACGAAATTCAATTGCTTTAATGCCGGAAGCACGTGGGCGAGAGAAGTTGGACAATGCCGTTTTCTTCACCGTACCCGAACTGGTTGCCATAAAGACAAAGAGGTTTTCGTCATAATCACGCACAGGCATTACTGCGTTAATACGCTCACCTTCTTCCAGAGGCAGTAGATTAATAATTGGTTTACCACGTGAACCACGTCCTGCCATCGGTAACTGGTACACTTTTAACCAGTACACTTTGCCGCGACTGGAGAAACAAAGCAGCGTATCGTGGGTATTGGCAACAAATAACTTATCGATAAAATCTTCAGTTTTCATTGCTGTCGCCGATTTACCACGTCCCCCTCGACGTTGCGTGTGATAAACATCCAGTTGTTGTGATTTGGCATAACCTTCATGTGAGAAGGTAACCACAACATCTTCTTCGGTAATTAAGTCTTCCATATTGAAATCAAGCTCATCGGCCATGATCTCACTGCGACGCTCATCCGCATAACTGTCGCGGATTTCTTCAAGCTCCTCACGGATCACTTCAAGCAAACGTTCAGGGTTGGAAAGTATTTCAATCAAAGCTTTAATAACATCCAGTATCTGCTGGAATTCATTAACAATTTTATCCTGCTCAAGCCCTGTTAAACGATGCAGTTTTAAATCAAGTATGGCTTGCGCCTGCACTTCTGAAAGATGATAACCATCGTCTTTCAGACCATATTGCGGATCTAAATCTTCAGGCCGTGAGGCACCAGGATCAGCATCTGCGGTAGCACGAGACACCATGTCAACCACCATACCGGCTGGCCATATTTTTTGTACCAGGCCGGCTTTTGCTTCAGCAGGATTGGCTGACTTTTTGATCAGTTCGATAATCTCATCGATATTGGCCAGCGCTAAAGCCAGGCCTTCCAACACATGCGCACGTGCGCGTGCTTTGCGTAATTCATAAATGGTACGACGGGTAACAACTTCACGACGATGGCGTAAGAAGGCATCCAGTATCTGTTTTAGATTCAGTAATTGTGGCTGACCTTCAACCAGCGCCACCATATTGATACCGAACGAAGACTGCATGGCTGTCTGGGAAAACAAATTGTTAAGCAGAACATCACCGGCTTCACCGCGTTTTACCTCAACCACAATACGCATGCCATCTTTATCAGACTCATCTCGCAGTGCAGAAACACCATCAATACGCTTTTCCTTCACCAGCTCAGCAATACGTTCAATCAAACGTGCTTTATTCACCTGGTAAGGAAGCTCAGAAACAATAATGGTCTGTTTGCCTTTATCATTTTCAACTATTTCAGCACGAGCACGCATAACCATGCGCCCACGACCGGTTTTATATGCCTGACGAATACCTTTTACGCCATTGATAAATGCAGCGGTAGGCAGATCAGGTGCCGGAATGTGCTGCATTAGCTCATCGATGGTTAATTCTGAATTATCAATCAATGCCAGACAGGCACCAATCACTTCACCAAGGTTATGTGGCGGCATATTGGTCGCCATACCGACAGCGATACCAGTAGAGCCATTAATCAGCATATTGGGAATACGCGTAGGCATAACCACAGGCTCTGATTCAGAACCATCATAGTTATCGGCAAAATCTACGGTTTCTTTATCTAAATCGGCAAGTAATTCATGCGCAAGTTTTGACATGCGCACTTCGGTATAACGCATAGCGGCGGGCGCATCGCCATCAACCGAACCAAAGTTACCCTGACCATCAATCAACATATAACGTAACGAGAATGGCTGCGCCATACGAACCATAGTGTCATACACAGCGGTATCACCATGCGGGTGATATTTACCAATAACATCACCAACCACACGTGCTGATTTTTTATAGGGTTTGTTGTAGTCATTGCCTAATACATTCATCGCATAAAGCACACGGCGATGCACAGGTTTAAGACCATCTCTAACATCGGGCAAGGCACGCCCGACAATGACACTCATGGCGTAATCCAGATAGGACTGACGCATTTCGTCTTCAAGATTTACCGGGGATATCTGTTTTGCAAATTCTGTCATTTAGAGAGGTGTATCAATTCCATCGTTGGGTCTTTGCAGCGCCATTATCGCCACCTGTCACCCAAAAAAATAGCGCATTAAAATGCGTCTTA
>JAUVNZ010000083.1 GCA_030599435.1 Gammaproteobacteria bacterium
AATCCCCTGAAACACATTGATCCCATCGGCACCATTGTTGTACCTGTTGTCTTGTTGCTGACGACCGGATTTATGTTTGGCTGGGCCAAGCCGGTGCCAGTGACCTGGGCAAACCTGAGAAATCCCAAGCGGGATATGGCCCTGGTCGCGGTAGCGGGACCTGCTTCGAATTTGCTCATGGCCATTGGCTGGGCTCTGATTATGAAGCTGGGTTATATGCTAGGTGGTACTTTAGACTGGTTAGCATGGCCCTTGGTCAAAATGGCGGAAATTGGAATAATCATTAATTTGATATTAATGATTTTGAATTTGTTACCTGTACCACCTTTAGATGGTGGCAGAGTACTGTCGGGATTATTGCCCGGTCCATGGGCCTGGAAACTGAGTCGCATTGAGCCCTATGGATTGATTATCATGGTGGTTTTAATGGTCACGGGTTTGTTGGGCAAAATATTGCTGCCACCTATGATGTTTATAGAGGGACTGCTATTGGCACTGGTCGGCTTACAATAGCGATAAGCAGAAGTAACGATAAGCAGAATAATTGAAAAACAAGAAAAAAAGTTGAGAATTAAAGGGAGAACAGTTTGAATTTGGTATCAAGCCAATACCAGCGAGTATTGTCAGGCATGCGCCCCACGGGGCGGTTACATTTGGGCCATTATCACGGCGTGCTGGAAAATTGGGTGCAGCTACAACACGAGTACGAGTGCTTTTTCTTCGTGGCCGACTGGCACGCGTTAACCACCCATTACGAAGACCCTTCCGTGATAGGGGAAAGTGTCTGGGACATGGTCATCGACTGGCTGGCAGCGGGTGTGAATCCAGGTTCTGCCAAGCTGTTTATCCAGTCCCAGGTGCCAGAGCATGCTGAACTGCATCTATTGCTGTCCATGATGACGCCCATTTCCTGGCTGGAACGTGTGCCTACCTACAAAGATCAGCAGGAAGCCTTGAAGGAAAAAGATCTGGCCACCTATGGTTTTCTGGGATATCCGCTATTACAAAGTGCGGACATTCTGGCCTACAAAGCCGGCCAGGTTCCAGTGGGTGAGGATCAGGTAGCCCATGTGGAATTGACCCGTGAAGTGGCCCGGCGCTTTAACCATCTCTATGGTCGCGAAAAGGATTTCAAAGAAAAGGCTGAGACTGCAGCCAAAAAAATGGGCAAGAAAAACGCCAAACTTTATAAGGAATTACGCAGAAAATACCAGGAACAGGGCGACCATGAAGCTTTGCAAACAGCGCAAGCTTTACTGGAAAGCCAGGCCAATATTACCCTCGGTGACCGGGAACGTTTATTTGGTTACCTGGAAGGTGGTGGCAAGATTATCCTGCCAGAACCACAGGCTTTGTTGACTGAATCGCCCAAAATGCCGGGTTTAGATGGTCAGAAGATGTCCAAGTCTTACGGTAATACCATTCCGTTGCGTGAGAATCCTGAGGTGATTGAAAAGGCACTGCGAACCATGCCTACCGATCCGGCGCGAGTGCGGCGGACAGACCCCGGAGACCCCGGTAAATGCCCGGTTTGGCAGTTGCACGAGGTTTATTCTGATGATGATACCCGTAACTGGGTGCAGGAAGGCTGCAAATCAGCAGGCATTGGATGCCTGGACTGTAAACAGCCTGTTATTGATGCAGTTTTGAAAGAATTGGCACCAATTCGAGAGAGGGCGCAAGAATTTGAGGAAAATCCCAAGCTGGTACGCAGTATTATTGCCGAAGGTAATGAGGCAGCTAGAGATGTAGCCCAGGATACGTTGGAAGAGGTGCGCGAGGCCATGGGTCTGAGTTATTAGTGATTGTTTATCGCTAAAAGTAATTATTAATTGAACCAGTAGCTTGGCTAATTAACCCGTAAATTGGCAAAATGAGTCACTGAGTTCCTTGTTGAATTGTTGTAATGTGGTGAGAATATGAGCGAATTAAATCAAGAACAGAAAGTACCGGAGTTTGAGAAAAAAGGGCCGGAGCAGGAAGAAATGCCCTTCGCTATGGTACAGGGGGAGGCCGTTACCACACTGCCCAAAGATCTCTACATACCACCAGAAGCGTTAGAAATATTTCTGGAGGCCTTTGAAGGCCCGCTGGATTTATTGTTATATCTTATTCGACGCCAAAATCTGGATGTATTGAATATTCCTATCGCCGAAATTACCCGGCAGTACATAGAATACGTCGAGATGATGAAGGCAATGAATCTTGAGCTGGCGGCGGATTACCTGGTAATGGCTGCCATGCTGGCAGAAATTAAATCGCGCATGTTATTACCTCGATCACTGGAAGTAGAGGATGAAGAAGGTGATCCTCGCGCTGAACTGGTAAGACGTTTGCAGGAATATGAACGATTCAAACAGGCAGCGGAAGATATTGATAGTTTGCCGCGCATGAATCGGGAAACTTTCCAGGCCTCAGCCAAAACTCCCGACCTGAAACTTGTTAAGCCTGAACCCCAGGTGGATATGAAAGAACTGCTTACTGCTTTTAAAGAAGTTTTGGTTCGAGCAGAAAATTATACGCACCATCAAGTTACAATGGAGCCGCTGTCAGTGCGAGAACGCATGTCGGATGTGTTAAGCCAGATTAAAGGCGACAAGTTTACGGAATTTACAACGCTTTTTTCTCCAGAAGAAGGGCGCCGAGGTGTGGTAGTTACATTTCTAGCTATACTAGAACTCATTAAAGAATCTTTGATCGAATTGATCCAAACAGAACCCTATGAACCCATTCATGTAAAACCCCGAGTATCACCGATGGAAATACCAGCGGATGGGGACGATAGTGAGTAATTTAAGGAAGTAGTTGTTATGTCATTAAGTCCTGAAAAAACCAAAAATATTATCGAAGCGGCACTCATGGCTGCTGGCCAACCGCTGTCGATCGATCGTTTACTCACACTGTTTCTGGATGAGCAGCAACCCTCGCGTGATGAAATAAGAGCAGCATTAAAAAGTTTGACTGAACAGTGCAAAGATCGTGGTGTGGAGTTAAAAGAAGTTAGCAGCGGTTTTCGTTATCAGGCTAAACAGAATTATGCTCAGTGGGTGGCAAGACTTTGGGAAGAAAAACCCCCGCGTTATTCACGCGCCTTGCTCGAAACATTGTCGCTTATCGCTTATCGCCAGCCTATTACTCGCGGCGAAATTGAAGATGTACGCGGTGTGAGTGTTAGTACGAATATAATGAAAACATTACTCGAGCGTGATTGGGTAAAAGTTGTTGGACATCGTGATGTACCCGGTAAACCGGCAATGTATGCCACTACCCGACAATTCCTGGATTATTTTAATCTGAAAAGTTTGAGTGGTCTGCCTACATTGGCAGAAATTCGTGACATTGATACGATTAATGCGGAGCTAGATTTAGTGGAGCCGGGTACTGAAGATGCAGAAGCAAAAGAAGCCAGCTCAGATTTAGGTGAAGGTATAGATTTTGCTGCAAACGATGCCACTGAAGAAATGCTAGCTGCTGAAGAAAATAAATTGGGCACAGAATCAGGATTGGATACTAATTTAGAACCTGAGTTAGAGAACCTGCCCCCATTGGATGAGGCAACAGAGTTAAAGGCAGCATCCGTCGCAGATACGGCGTGAGCGATCATTCAATAGAAAAACCAACAAACGAAAAGCTGCAAAAGGTTTTAGCTCGTGCTGGTTTTGGTTCACGCAGAGAAATGGAAGGCTGGATAGAAGCCGGCCGTATAAAAGTTAACAAAGTTGTTGCTACGCTGGGCGATCGTGTGAGTGATACTGATCGCATTCAGGTAGACGGTAAACCTGTTACTCAGGCTAACCTCAAAGAGCGCCGCAGTCGCGTGTTGCTTTATCACAAACCCGTAGGAGAAATTTGCACCCGTCATGATCCTGATGGGCGCGAAACTATTTTTAAAAATCTGCCGTCGTTATCTTCCGGGCGCTGGATAACCATTGGCCGTCTTGATCTAAATACCAGCGGTTTATTATTAATCACCACTGATGGTGATCTGGCTAATCGACTCATGCATCCTTCGCATGAAATAGAGCGTGAATATGCCGTACGTGTTTTAGGTGAAGTGGATAGTGACATGCTAAAGCGGTTGCAAAGTGGTGTTGAGCTGGATGATGGGGTTGCACATTTTGACGGAATAAAAGAAGCAGGTGGTGACGGCGCGAATCGCTGGTATCACGTTATTCTGCGTGAAGGGCGCAATCGGGAAGTGCGGCGTTTGTGGGAATCACAGGGTGTGAAAGTAAGTCGACTCATGCGGGTGCGATTTGGGCTTGTGTCTTTACCGAGAGGGCAAAAGCCAGGTCGTTGGGAAGATCTGCCTGATGAAATGGTGAACGAGTTGCGTAAAAGCGTTGGACTGCGTGCCAAGATTACACGTAGTGGTGGAAAAGGTGGTAGCTCAAGGCGATCAGCACCGGGCGATTTTCGTCGGTCTAGTAAAAAAACGAAAGGCCGCAGTACAGGAAAAGGGAAATCTGGTGGTCGAGGTCGTGGAAAAGGTTCCCGGAAATTCTGATGTTTGGTTTTATGCGGCGCTGAGACGCTTGGGTTTTTGTAAATAGTAGCCCTGAAAATAATCAACGCCAATATCTTTTAAGTATTCCAATTGTTTCGGGTTTTCTATGCATTCCGCAATTGTTTTTAATCCAAATCCATGGGCGATATTATTAACAGCTTTTATAACCGAAATGTTGGCTAAGTCAGCTTCCATATTTTTAACAAAGTATCCATCGATTTTTATTGCATCTATAGGCAGGGTTCTTAAATAACCAAATGATGACAGACCAGACCCGAAATCATCCAGGAAAAAACGGCAGCCAATACCATGCAGTATATTCATAAATCGTATTGCGGTTGATTTGTTAGTAATTGCGGCGGTCTCAGTTACCTCAAAGCAGATCAATTTAGGGTTTACCTCATATTCATAAATTAGATTTATTATTTCCCGCGCAATCAAATTGTTACCAAGTGTTGGGCCGGAAAGATTAATCGAAAAACATTTTTTGTCCACATCATTTTTCATAAATTCCAGCGTTTTCTTAACAACATATATATCTACTTCTGTTATTAAGTTGTAACGTTCGGCTGCAGGGATAAATTGATCGGCTGTTATGTTAGCGCCATCATTGGTTTTATATCGTAGCAATATTTCATTGTGTACAGGCTGATTGTTGGCTGAAATTATCGGTTGAGAGTAAAGAATAAGGTCTTCATTATTTATAGCGGATTTAATCCGAGTGGACCAGTCCAGTTGTTTACGTCGTTTGATGATTTCATGACTCTCAGGCTGATATATGGAGTATTGATTGCCGCCAGCTTCTTTTGCCAGCTCACATGAAATGTAGGCACCGGTCCAAATATCTTCTATATTTCCCTGCTCGGTGCTTGTGAATAATACGCCGATACTAAGGGTTACATCATATGTGCGATTCATCCATACAAATCTATTTTCATGGATTTTATGAATTATGTCATCGGCGCACTTGAGTGCCTCTTTTTTGCCAATATTCGGTAAAAGAATGGCAAACTGATCGCCTCCCATACGTCCTACTATTGTTTCAGAGCCGATACATGTTTTGAGGTTGACAGTAACCTGCCGTAAGAGTTCATCCCCGGCTGCGTGGCCAGAAGTATTATTGATCATATTGAACTGATCAATATCAATATATAAAAGGGCTGAATGGTATTCGCCTTTGTGTGCTTTTTTTACTGCTTCGGATAAAAGAGATTCAAATTGTTGTCTATTTAACAGGCCTGTGAGTACATCGTGCGATGCTTGCCATGATATTTTTTTATAACTTTCCCGATCCTGTCGGTACACAAGCCATGCTACTAGCGCACCTATAAGAAGAGTAATAATATATAACCACTTTACCGTTTTACTGGATAAACCCATAACATTTTGTACATCAATCGCCGCATTTTTTGATGAAGCAACCAGCAGCTCTCTGAATTTCAGCATGGCCGGGTATACTTTTTCGCGGTTTGGGCCTAGTTGGTTATTGAGCAATTCAATCGCTTGTTCTGTCTCATCTGCTAGCGAGAGCTCAATAATATGATTTTGTAGGCCATAACCTTGTTGACTATTATTTATAATAAAATCGATCAGAGTTTTTTCCTTTGGACTCAACGGATATGTGGCGAGGGCATTTCTCGCCAGTAAATATCGCGTGGCCAGATTGCTATGTATCTGGATGATTTCATCTTTTTTGAAAGGGTCACTGGAAATAACAATGTCCCTTAATAAAACAGAACGTTGCCTGGAATAATGAACCATTTCATCCAGTAATCTTAATTTCTGGACCTGGACCTGATTGTTGGTAACGTATTCTTTCTGTATTGAGTTAAGGCTGGAGAGGGATACCCACGAGATAATGCTGATAAGAAATAGTAAAATTATGAACGCCCACGCAATTGGTTTTTGATACCAGTGCGTGAGCATGTCTTTATTGGAATTGTATTTCTTCATTACTTCCCCAAAAGTTCAGAAATACTTCTTTCTGTCCAGTATGGTTCTTATGTAAGTTATTTTTATTAGGTTAATTAACTGCTTGGTATAATGTGCTAATCCCTACGCACATTATAGGCCAGTGATTATATGAAGCAAAAGGTCATTATCTTTATGGGTATATGACATATTTTAAGCAGAGTTTTTCAGGAATAGTAAACAGCTTATAGACATTGGTATTCGGTGATTATTACGATAACTGTATGGAAAATAGGGCAATAAATAGCCAGTTCTGGGTAGTTGTATTTTGAATGGTTGTTAGGCCATCAGTTAAGAATCTGTGAACAATATCACTATATTTTATACCCATTTTTACTATTGTATTTGAGAGGGTATTTGTAAGGGTAAACATCCAAAAAAACCTGTTTATTAGTCGTAATCTGAAGTGAAAAATAAGGTCGTTTAATAATGTCTCGAAGTATCCAGGAGAAAATTACTGACACCCTTGACAGTGGTGAAAGTGAATCAGGTTCCGGTTTAGTATTCAGAGTCGAAACATTAGCAGATAAA
>JAUVNZ010000125.1 GCA_030599435.1 Gammaproteobacteria bacterium
AAGGACGGTTTGTACCCCGTAAGCCACAGTTGGACAAATTAGCCAGAGAGTTTTAGATCATCGTTAACCCAAAAAAAAGTGATATGACAAAGAAATACAGTGCAGAAAAAAATGTATGAGACATTCGTCGAGCAACACGGCGCCATTAATCTTCGACCCGCCGACTTATAGTCAATGGGTCCACGCATAAAAATTCCGTAAGCTGATGAATCTAAAGGAAATAAATGGTGGACCTGGAAGGACTTGAACCTTCGACCTGCCGATTATGAGGCCCGGCTAGCGAGACTTTGACACCACTTAAACCACTCTGTGTAGACGTTTATTAATCAAGCCTGTACCTTTTCCTTGCCAGCTACTATGGTGCTGCTTGTTAACCACGAGTTTTACTGGTGGCAGGGAATGGTCAAGACTGCGTTTGTACCGCCTCCAGCTCGTGGCATTAATTGTACCTCCCAGCCATTGGCGTCAGCCAGTTGCCGGACTATTGCAAGGCCAAGTCCGCTACCGCCAGTTTCACTGCCTCGAGACTTCTCAAGCCGAAAAAAGGGACGAAATACCGCCTCACTATGTTCTGTTGGAATACCTGGGCCTCTATCCATGATCTGGATGATGACTGCTTCCTTCTGGCAATCGTAAGTGACAGTGACCGGCTTGCCATTACCATAACGCAGGGCGTTTGCCAGTAGATTTGTCAGGATCCTGCGTAGTGCCATGGGTTGTAGAACCTGGCGGCAGGGCTTCCCTCGCGACCATTCGATGTCTACATTATTTGTTTGAACTTTCTTTATTATATCTTCCAGTTCCAGATCGATATCTGTTGGCATCGATTTCTCTTCTGCAAGCTCAAGGCTTATGCTTAAGGTTTCGCCGATAAGACGGTTGATCACGCCTAGATCACTACGGATGCTGTCCATCAGTTCCCGGTCTCCGCCTTCATTTGGTAGCATTGACAGGGCCAACTGTATCTGGGTGAGGGGTGTCCGTAGATCGTGCGCTATCCCGGCTAACAAAGTTGTTCGGTTGGCCAGTAATTCCTTCACTTGAATGTTCATGCGATTAAACCCCCTGGCAAGAACTACCAGCTCTTCCGGCCCCTCCTCCTGAACGGGGTCCGGCCAGCGGCCTTTTCCAACTAGTTGTGCTGCGTGGTAAAGACGATCTATGGGAATGGTTAAGCGTCGCGTCAGTATGACTGCGGTGATAAATGTTAGATAAACCCCGGTGATCAGGAGAACAAAGAACGCTAACGATGGTTGGACGCCTATACGGGAGCGTGAAAACCCAAAGCGTAGTATTCCGTCTGTTATGGGGATATCGACCCAGAACCATTGAGTACCGTCGACGTCCTGATTTGTCTTGATGAGGATCTCTTTCCCTACCTGTTTCTTCAGCGATATTTCCAGAAAATAAAGATATGGCAGCATACTTGTTGAATCAGGCATATACACATCTGTACCAGTTAACACCAGGTCGTGTTTTTTCAGCATTTTTTCAACAAATTCTTCATGCGCTGCAACGGGCAGGCTGTCCCATCTTTCAGCGGCATGGGCAATTATGCTGGCCAGGTCATCAGTGGCGCGTTGTCCAAGTGGAACCACCATAAAGTAGGCCAGTGTTAATAGTGTAATCAGCATAAATACAACTGATACGATGCCGATGGTGGAGAGAATTTGCCATAAAAAACTCTGAGATTTTAAAAGAGGCATGATGCGTTTGGCTAATCTTCAGTTGAAAATAAATAGCCGGCGCCCCAGATTGTGCGTAAGTAAATGGGCTCGGATGGGTTCGCTTCAATTTTTTTACGTAAACGACCGACACAGATGTCGATGCTGCGATCAAAAGGGGTGCGGTCGTAACCTTTTGTTATTTCCAATAGTGTATCGCGGTTAAGTACCCGGTTGGCATGCTCCAGGAAAACACGCAAAAGAGTGAACTCACCTGTGGTAAGAGGAATGTCCTGATGATCTCTGCTGAGCTGGTGTTTTTCCACATCCAGACTAAATGGACCAAATGTAAGGATACGGCCGGTTGCGGTGGAAGAAACGGGTTGGCTGTCCTGTGCAGATCGACGTAGTACAGAGCGAATTCTGGCCAGGAGCTCTCTTGGATTGAATGGTTTGACGAGGTAATCATCAGCGCCCATTTCGAGACCAACTATTCGATCAAGTTCCTCACTCCGTGCAGAGAGTATGATGATGGGCATATTGCTCTGATGGTTTAAGCGACGCCCGATTGAAAGACCATCCTCGCCGGGGAGCATAAGATCGAGAATAACAAGATCGACCTCGTGATTGGCAAGGTATCGATCCATGGCCGTACCATCTTCTACCGCTTCAACGATAAAGCCTTCCTGTGAAAGGTATTTCTTCAGCAGCTGTCTGATCTTAGGCTCATCATCAACCACCAGCAGCCTTTGTCGTTGGGTACTCATAGGTTTACCTGCTCATTTTGAGCCTTGATACAATTCTGAAACAATTTCATTACATCTTGTTACTGTTGCGTAAACAAGCTGATAAACAACTTCTTTACATTTTGCTACACAGTATCCTTGTTGCTTTTCGTTTTTTCAATTGTATATGCTGAATAAAATGACAACAACATGATGATGGGCAATAAACATGTAATCTTCAACTTAAATAAATATTTCGGAGAAAAAATGTCAATCCAATTAAAAGCAAAAGCGATATTAGCTGCCACTGCTCTTACTCTTCCCCTTGCATCTCATGCCACAAATGGCGACCAGATGTTAGGCGTGACCGCTATCCAGTGGGGCATGGGTGGGGCCACCATTGCAGCGCCGCAAGATTCGGCGACCATCTTTGTTAATCCGGCTGGCATAGCGGAGCTGGGTATGGAAGAGGTGAGGTTTGATATAAGCCCGGGTTTCATGAATCCGCCGCGAGAAGTCAATGGGAACACGAGTGATTCAAATTTGTTCTTTTTACCTTCAGGTTCTGTGGCTTTCAAAGTGAGTGACAAACTCTTTCTTGGTTTAGGCATGGCCGCACAGTCAGGTTTTGGTGTGAATTTTTCAGATGTGGTGCCGGATAACTCAATGATACCTCCCACCCAAGGTTACCAGCAGGTTGTGACCACCAAGGGGTTTTTCAAGTTATCTCCCAGCCTTGCTTATAAGGTCAGTGACAAACTGTCACTGGGCGCATCGCTTAATATCGGTTATCAGAGCCTTGCTATGAGCACTCCACAGTTTATTCTTCCCCAGAATCAGCAATTTGGCTTCGGGGTAACGCTGGGTGGCATCTATCACATCAATGATGCATTTCAGTTGGGTGTGTCTTGGGTCAGTAAAACAAACATGAGTGATCATGAGTTCAATACTCCAAACGGTAAAGTCACCATGGATATGGATGTTGCACAACAGCTGGGTATGGGCCTGGCATACAAGTCGTCTGGATGGCTGGTAGAGGCGGACATCAAATGGATCAATTTCAGTGACACCATGGATTCTGTTGATATGGTTACACCAGGTGGAACCAATGCGCTTACATTTGGCTGGGATGACCAGATAGTCTATTCGCTGGGTGTGCAGAAACAGGTCGGAGAGAAGACGAAGCTACGTGCTGGCGTGAACTATGGTGCATCACCTATCGAAGAAGAGGACGTAGATTTTAATCTTGGTTCTGTTGCCATCCCTGAATGGCATTTATCTCTGGGCGCTACACGCCAGCTTAGTAAAAGAGTTTCAGGCTCAGTGTCCTACACGCATGCTTTTGAAAACGAGCTTACCTCTAATAACACTACACCAGCTGGAACCAACACGATAAAAATATCGCAGAATGTTCTGTATTTGCAGGTTGCATATCAATATTAATTAAATCTATAAAGTACGGAGTTAAAAATGACTGTTGATAAATATGTACGGCTATTTGCCGGTTTGATGATCCTGTTGAGCATTGTGCTTACCCACTATGTACATCCGTACTGGGTAGGGCTTACGATTTTTGTCGGTGCAAACCTGGCACAGAGCGGCCTGACTAACATTTGCCCACTCGCTACTATTCTAAAAAAACTGGGCGTGCCTGAAGGCACTTCATGTAGCTAAAACATTTATGCCAGTGTTATTACCCCGGTATATTTATGTGCCGGGGTAACTGGCCAATAAAATAATTTAAGAGATAAAGTAATGAATAAAAAATGTACAGTAACCATAGTCTTCCTGCTGCTTGTTATAGTTGGAGGCATTTATAAATTTATATTCCAGGGCAGTGTTTCAGAAAGTACTGATGGACGTGTAGCGATACACCTGGATGCTGGAGAAACGGACCTGGTATTGATGGAAATGAGAATGTTCCTAGAAGCTGTTCAGCAGATAGTCAAAGGCGCTAATAAAAATGACATGAAACTTGTTGCTGAAGCTGCGCGAAGAGTTGGTAAAGCCGCCCAGGAGGCAGTGCCAGGAACATTAATGGGAAAACTTCCAATTGAATTTAAAAAATTGGGCTTTGACACACATACTAAATTTGATCAGCTGGCAATGGATGCTGAAGATTTAGAAGATAGCAGTCATGCATTAGAGCAGCTATCGACCTTAATGCAAAACTGTGTTGGTTGTCATGCCGGATACCGACTTGATATTTCAATGAAGTAATTAGACCTAAAAGTACTCCGTTGAGTGGTGGATTGCCAATAGCCAGGTGTTGCAGTCTGCCACTTTATCGGATTTTGCTGAAATCAATGCGCCAGTTGAAATCGTCGACGGTATCGGTCGTTTTTTATAATTACACATTCAAGTAAGTATGAAAATAAATATAAAATACTCAAAAGTAAAAGAAAAGATTTGTGACACTTGCGGGTTACGGAAATCTTGTGGCGAGCTGCCTGGTTTTTGCATACTTCTACACTATGTTCCGGTCGCTTTAGTTGTTGTCATGTTGTCCTATTTTCTAATAACCATGAATTTGTAAGCAATGCAAACTATGCAATTTATAACCGTGTGCGGATTTGTTTGAAAGAAATTAATGAATGTCCGTATATGGACTCCTCCTCTGTTAAATTGCATCCAAAAGTGACCCGGAGTTTGCACTTACCATTGACCCTTGTTGAGTCGACTCTGTCCAATGTTATCAAACCATTAGACGGCTCTTGATGGGTCAATGACGAATGCAAATATCAGCTGTTTTTGGCTCATTTTTCAGTGCAAATTAACACTCTTCTTTTTCATTGAAGAGTCTATGTCCTTTTTAATTTTTATTGATCTCTTTGATCATGTGTCTTGCGATTAAGGTCAATAAAAAAGACTCATAGATAGCAAGTATAATAAATGCTCCCATTGATACCCATAGAGCTGCTTCAATGGAGATATACCCCATATAATAAATTAAGAAAATAAATACCAGTGTCAGTG
>JAUVNZ010000390.1 GCA_030599435.1 Gammaproteobacteria bacterium
TGGCAAGTTAAAACAGGATCAGTTTGCTTACGAAAAATGTAGCGTGGTTGATACGGTAATCATGGGGCATGAGGAACTGTGGAAAGTAAAATCAGAGCGTGATGCGATTTATGCCAACCCTGATATGACCGAAGAAGATGGCATGAGGGCTGCCGATCTTGAGCATGACTATGCCGAAATGGATGGCTACACTGCCGAGGCACGTGCCGGTGAAATACTATTAGGCGCAGGCATTCCTCTCGAGCAACACTTCGGCCCCATGAGTGAAGTCGCCCCAGGCTGGAAATTAAGAGTCTTGCTTGCTCAGGTTTTGTTTTCTGATCCTGACATCATGCTGTTAGACGAACCCACCAACAACCTGGACATCAATACCATTAGCTGGCTGGAGGGTGTGTTAAACGAACGTAACTGCACCATGATTATCATTTCTCATGATCGCCATTTTCTTAATAGCGTCTGCACTCACATGGCCGATCTGGATTACGGTGAATTACGTATTTTCCCTGGCTCTTATGATCAGTACATGACCGCAGCAACGCTAGCAAACGAACAACTATTGTCAGATAACGCCAAAAAGAGTGCGCAAATCGCCGACCTCAAAGCTTTCGTCAGTCGTTTCTCCGCCAACGCTTCAAAATCCAAACAGGCAACATCCCGCGCCAAACAAATCGATAAAATTCAACTCTCAGAAGTCAAACCATCCAGCCGTAAAAACCCTTTTATCCGTTTCGATCAGGATAAAAAATTACACCGACTTGCCCTGGAAGTGGACGGTCTATGCAAACACTTTGACGAAGACCTTTTTGCCGGTCTTAATCTCACAGTAGAAGTCGGTGAACGTATTGCCATAATAGGCCCGAACGGTATTGGCAAATCCACCTTATTAAAATGTCTGATTGGTGATCTGGAACCCACTACGGGTCATATAAAATGGTCTGAGAACGCAGATATTGGTTATTACGCACAGGATCACGCCGCTGATTTTGAAGAACACAAGACTCTGTATGACTGGATGGATCAATGGGGAAAAGAAAATGATGACGAACAGGTTATTCGTGGAACATTAGGACGTTTACTGTTTACTCAGGATGACATCGAAAAAACCGTAGATGTGATTTCAGGGGGTGAACAGGGTCGCATGCTATTTGGAAAAATCATGCTGCAACGTCCAAATATTATATTAATGGACGAACCCACCAATCATCTGGACATGGAATCCATTGAATCCCTTAACCTGGCTCTGGAAAATTACCCGGGCACATTAATATTCGTCAGCCATGACCGGGAATTTGTCTCCTCACTGGCGACTCGCATTATCGAATTAACACCAACTGGCATCGTCGATGTCCACGGTACCTTTGAAGATTATTTGCTTAGCAAAAGTTCTTCGTAAAAAGTGTGGGCAACAGCCACATCTACTATACAGAACCTGGTCCCCACGCTGCCTCACCGCCTGCATCCATGCCGCCATACTTACACCCGTCTCGCCTGTAAAAACATCGTTATTACAGGCATCCATGGGCTAGTAGTATTGGTATTTGACGCACCAATCAGGTAATTTTGACACTAAACTATTCGTTTTTTAAGTCGATTTATTTGCCACACCACCTGAATACCGAACAACCCGGAAATATACAATGAAATATATCATCCTGGTCCTTGCCATGTTTTTTTCTTCACCATCTGCATGGGCAGAACCACTCACCGAATTTTGTAATACAATTCCAGCCTGGCCTCAAGGTCAACTCGTTCCTGACTATAA
>JAUVNZ010000156.1 GCA_030599435.1 Gammaproteobacteria bacterium
TCGTTGGCAACTATAAGTTTGCAGGTTGGATTTACGAGGTAATCTGCTCCTCGGCATGCACCTCAGGTTTCGTGACCCACGTCGAAGCCAGGTCGCCCCCAAAGCTGCTGTTTTTAGAAACAAACAGTTAAACAGTCGAACAATGGACAGTTTAGCTTATAGATAAGTTCCAGGCTACGTGGAGAGCTAACGAATTAGCGGCCCTTGAGTATGCGCTGTTTGTCGCGATTCCACTCACGCTCTTTTTCAACCGCTCTTTTATCGTGTTGCTGCTTGCCCTTGGCCAGGCCGATTTCAAGCTTGGCTCGGCCGCGTACCCAGTACAGGGCGAGTGGTACCAGGGTATAGCCTTTGCGATCGACAGCACCAATCAGTTTAGAAATTTCCTTTTGATGCAGAAGTAATTTACGCACTCTTGTGGGCTCAGGGTGGATGTGGGTGGAGGCTGTGGTTAGCGGCGTAATGAGGATATTAGAGGCAAAGGCCTCACCGTCTTTGACAAAAACGTAGGCATCACTGAGCTGTACGCGTCCCTCGCGCAAACTTTTAACTTCCCAGCCCTGGAGCACAAGACCTGCCTCAAACCTGTCTTCAATAAAAAAGTCATGCCGAGCCTTTTTATTGAGTGCAATCGTGCTGCTATTCGATTTTTTCTTACTTTTCGCCATGGTGCGGGATTATACCGGAAGGATTCGCCCTCTGTATGGCTCCTGCCTCCCGAAAGGCATCTGACAGCAGGCGGTTGAGCTGGTTAGAGTTTTCGCCGACAATGTGACCAAAGGAATCATCGAGGGAGCTTCATGACAACACCAAGCACTACAGGAAAGGACGAATCTATCCACGGCATGTGGTCGAACCGCTGGATATTTATTCTTGCCGCTACTGGCTCGGCGGTTGGTCTGGGTAACATCTGGAAATTTCCCTACATCACTGGCGAAAATGGTGGTGGTGCTTTTGTACTGGTTTACCTCCTATGCATTGCCGCTATCGGCATTCCCATCATGATGGCAGAAGTTCTACTGGGTCGTCGTGGCCGACAGAGCCCTATTAACACCATGAGAACGTTGGCTAAAGCGGAGGGCCGGTCACCAGCGTGGTCATTGCTTGGCTGGAGTGGGGTGCTGGCAGGTTTCCTGATTTTATCTTATTACAGTGTGATTGCGGGCTGGGCTTTGGCTTACGTTCTAAAGGCTGGATCCGGCGCATTTTCGATGGGGGGTGCGGAAGATATACAGGGCCTGTTTGGTGCCCTGGTCTCCAATCCGGGTGAACTGATTTTCTGGCATACCTTATTCATTGTGATGACCATGATCGTGGTTGCTCGTGGTGTTAAAAGGGGTCTGGAGAAAGCAGTACGTTTGTTAATGCCAGCGCTATTTGTTCTGCTTTTAATTATGGTGGGTTACGCCATCAACAGCGGTGAATTCGCGCAAGGAATAAGTTTCCTGTTCAGTCCTGACTTCAGCAAACTAACGGCAGATGGTGTGTTGATTGCCATGGGGCATGCCTTTTTTACCCTGAGTTTGGGTATGGGCGCCATCATGATTTACGGCTCTTACATGCCGCATGAAGCATCAATTGCAAAAACATCTATTATTGTGGCCTTGGCCGATACAGCAGTGGCCTTGTTGGCCGGCATGGCGATTTTCCCCATTGTGTTCGCTAATGGGCTGGAACCAGGAGCAGGACCGGGGCTTATTTTCCAAACTCTGCCCATTGCTTTTGGTTCAATGGAGGGCGGTACATTTTTTGGTACGCTCTTCTTTATCTTGTTGGTCTTTGCTGCATGGTCATCGGCCATATCGCTAATCGAACCCGCGGTAGCATGGTTAGTGGAAAACAAGGGCTGGAGTAGAATAAAAGCCAGCGTAGTGTGTGGCGTGGCCACCTGGCTGGTGGGTTTAGGTACCGTGTTCTCATTTAATATCTGGGCAGAGGCCACACTGTGGGGTAAAACAGTCTTCGACTTACTCGATTACCTTACGTCTAACATCATGTTGCCTCTTGGCGGGCTCTTTATTGCGGTTTTTGCAGCCTGGGTAATGAAATCAACTTCAACTGCAGATGAGTTATCGTTAGGTGAAGGGTTGGCTTTCCCTTTATGGCGTTTCCTGGTGCGTTTTGTCACACCGGTGGCAGTAATAATCGTATTCCTTAATGCGATTGGATTGTTATAGTTAATCTTACTATTAGGAAATAGTTGTGCCTAGCATTAGTAAAAGCGCATTGGTCAGCCACACTGCATCTGAAATGTTCGCGTTAGTAGATGATGTGTCGTCGTACAAGGAATTTTTGCCCTGGTGTGGAGGCTCTGAGGAATTGTCACGCAACGAAGATGAAGTAAAGGCTTCGGTGATGATTTCACACAGCGGATTAAATAAAACATTTACAACGCTCAATCGACTGCAAAAAAATAAAATGATTGAAATTAAACTGGTTGATGGGCCTTTTAAACATTTATACGGTTTTTGGAAATTTGAATCCTTGTCAGAAGATGCGTGTAAAATTTCGCTTGAGCTGGAATATGAATATTCAAACATGCTGCTTGGACTTGCTATAGGTCCTGTATTTAATCAAATAGCTAACTCAATGGTGGATTCATTTTGTCAGCGTGCTGAGGTCATCTATGTTAAATGAAAAAGTGTCAAATGAAGACGTCTTATCTGAAAAGAAGATACTGGTCGAGGTATCTTATGCCTTACCGGAGTCACAGATCATTATTCCGCTTGAAGTAACGCAAGGCACAACTATCGAGCAAGCAATAAAACGGTCTGGAATATTAGATACCTTCCCAGAAATTGACCTCGCTACAAACAAGGTAGGCATTTTTAGCAAACTTGGGAAACTTGATCAGGTGCTACGGGAAAAGGATCGTGTTGAAATCTATCGAAAGCTGATTGCAGACCCGAAAGAAGTTCGTAAACAACGTGCTGCGCAGGGCAAAAAAATGAAAAAGGGCGGTGGCGATATATAAGTGGTGAGTTTAAAAAAAAGTGGTTAACGCCGCCTGATAGTCGTTTTCTTGACGTCCGCCTCAGCCGGTGGCGCTTTCAGAACATCAATTTTTGTTAAGTTATCACCATCAAAATACAGGGTAATATGAGAGGACTGTTCTTCACCCGTATCGCCAGCGACAAATTTATAAACATAATCCCAGCGGCCTTTGCGAAAGGGATCCTTTATGAGCGGTGTGCCAAGAAGCCGCGATACCTGCTGCTTTTCCATACCAATTTTGAGTTTTTCCAGCATCTCTTGAGTGATAACATTGCCCTGTTGTACATCTATCCTGTGGATAGAACAGGCACTCAAGGTAACGATAACAAAGAGAGCGGCTATAATAGATCGCGTCAGTCCATGAGTATAAGCATTTTTGGGATTCGGTGTTATAAATTTGGGTATCATGTGTTTTAACTTAATTTTAATAAGATTTTGTTCAGGATTTTGATTTTGGTCAATTTTAACTGATTACAGTGACGGATAATACATCGGACTACCATGACCTCTAGCAATGAACTCAAAGCCGCTGGGCTAAAATCCACTTTGCCACGCCGGAAAATCCTGGAAATCATGGAAAATAATTCTTCACGCCACATGAATGCAGAGGATGTGTACCAGCATTTGCGCGAATCAGGCGAGGACGTGGGTTTGGCCACGGTGTATAGAGTGCTCACCCAGTTTGAAAGTGCCGGGCTGGTGACAAAACACAATTTTGAGGGTGGGCATTCTGTTTTTGAGATCAATCAGGGCAAGCACCACGACCATATCCTTTGCGTTAAATGCGGCAAAGTAGAGGAGTTTCTGGATGAGGTGATTGAGCAACGACAGAAGGATATTGCAGAAAAGGCTGGCTTCGTAATGACAGACCACAGTCTTCACATTTACGGCATCTGCGCCGATTGTCAGCAAAGTGAACCGTAAACCACTTTCTCTGGCAGAACCTATTGGGCAAACCGGCAGTAATACTCTCTAAACAAAATCATCTTGCGCTTATCGTGTAATCTCATCATCACGATAATGGGGGTCTGTCCAACAACGGGGCAACGCTTCTCCAGAAAGAAATACCAGACTGGATTTCGTATACGGTTCAGGGTCCTGGGCTTCTTCGCCCTCCTGGTATCGACCAACCACCTCATCACAATTCACATCGATCAGATTAATCAAATTTGTGATTTCTACCATATGTTTACTCGATTTTTCCTTTAGTAACATGACGTTCTCCTTTTAGGTGATTCATTTCCTTTAATAACGGGGCTTCCTTGAGTCTGTTCTAAAGAGTATAGAAGCAAATCGTGGATTTGCTGCGGACATCAATTCACTCCAAACTTTACAAGGTATCTGAGAAGCAGGGTTATGGTTTTGAATACGCGGGGTATTACTTTATTTAGGGGGTTGCTTGAATGACTACTTTGCAGGGTGGTCTCAATGGGTCGATGCAACACCCACACAAGACAGCGATCCCAGGTCTCGGCCTTCAAAGTCAATTTAGAGCTATTCGAAGCACTGGCACAATAAGGGTTTTCCTGTGACCGAGCGACTATCCCGAACAGCAGGTCAGCACCGGAAAACGCCGCTGAA
>JAUVNZ010000151.1 GCA_030599435.1 Gammaproteobacteria bacterium
ATCCAACTCGTGCAGCAATCCGCGAATGCCTTTTAATTGCAAACACCATGGCGATTAACAATGTGAACGAAAAGACCGGATCAATAATAGAAATCAGGTGTAAGGCAATGGGTTCATGCACAAATGGCCATAGCAAATGAGTACCATAGCTGGTGCAGACATCCAGGGAACCACTCAGGCTATAACCGAGTAATGAATATAAATAAAGCTGTGAAAATTCCAGCCGTTTGCGAACAATCGGCCACAAAATCAGGGCGGCAATCAGGGCCCCAATGGGGATAAAAACCAGGGAGTGGGTAAAATGACGATGGTATTCGAGCGTCAGCAATGGATCAGTTGACGACCTGATCAGTGCATCCACATCCGCTAGCATACCGGAAGCAAAACCAATTCCAGTCGCTACACGGGTCTGATCTTTTCGGGCACAGGTCTGTGCCAGGACTGCGCCTAACAGGCCTTGCGTCAGGATGTCCATTTTGAGTTCAACTTATTTTTCAGAGGGGATTACCGATAGAGGAACACACCTTAACATGATCGTACTTGTTGTTATTTAATAGCGAGGTTCGCTGGGTTCGTTTTAACTGGCCAGAGTGCTTTGATCGTGAGATAAAAAAACAATACACCACCGACAACAGAAATAATTCCACCTATACCCATCATCGCCATACCGATAATCTCCGGAATACTGTCAAGCCCCTGTGCTGCGCCTGCGGTCTTTCTTTGCACTCCGTAACCACCTGACCAGGCCAAACCCAGGATATGAATCAGTTGGCCACCACCAAAGATGGTCGGTTGCCATCGTGCTAATCGAGGCGAGGGATCGCGGAATCCCAACCGAGGTAGTAGATGATAAGTCACTCCCATGAAGGCGAGGGTCACCGCCACAATAGACCCATGGTAATGCGCAGGTATAGTGACATTTGTGCCGCTTATCAGGAACCCAATGAGCCCACCCATACCAAATAATATAATCGAGAAAATCAAAGCAGTTCTTTGCGGTGCGTAACCATCGGGCATACGGCCTGCAGTGAATAATGCGTAAACGATCACCATTCCCAAGGGCAACGCCGCCAGACCACCGCCATATCTCATTAGCTGGGTAAATGCCACAAGGTGTTCAACTGAGTTAACGTCGTATAGTAGGTAGATTACCGGCGCATACAATACCGGCGCGAATCCTAAGACTAACAATAATAAAACCACACGCGTCGAAATGCAGAGAACAGCCCCTGTTGCACTTGCTAGCCACAACCAACTCACAAACATCAGCTGTGTGTGAGTGAATTGCACCACATGACCACTACCCCAAAATAACAATTCGTAGAAAGCTCTGCCGGTAGCATCTTCAGGGATGGAGACATAGGTTGCCGCCAGTGCCAGCATGGCGAACATGGCCGCCACCAGAGCTGTCAAGAGCCCAAAGCGCAACACAACTTCACCATCCGACAAGTTCGCTGTCGGACGTAACGAAAAAAGAGAACGGCTAATCAGTAAAACAAATCCAAAGCCAAATACGGCCAACCCGGCTAGAAATTTGCTGTCCTGCAAAACAGGAATATAGTTATTCATTAATGGATTGCCGGCTCCGATGAACGGCGAAACCGTAAAAATAACCGTACCTGCAACTGCCGTATACAATGCCATCCGGCCCCAAACAATATTGCGCGCGGTACTATTCAGGCTCCAGAATACGCCAGCAAAGGCAATAAACCATACCATGACGGTAAGATCGACGTGGACCACAATGGCGGTATGGAAAAAGTCTGTCCAGGGAATAATGTTCTGGACGCCAGGTGTCCTGGACAACACAATGAGGACGGTTAGTATTCCTCCCATCACTAGCGAACCCACTGCAAGTATTAACCAACCGACCGCCAGGCGGCGAGGTTCGCCTGTAGGAATTTCCAGAGTATAGGTGTTTTGTTCAGTCATTCTTTTAGGCTATCTCCGGAATTAACAACGACTTAAAATACATTTAATACTGGTCATATCGTATTTTCATCTTTTATCAAACTTGTAACACCCTTGAACTATGTTATGTAGTGAAGCACGTAGGCAGAGTCTTCTTTACCAAAATCGCTAGTGATGCAGTCAGTCTGCGCCAAATTATCCATTGGAGAGTTTAACATAGAAGATATAGCCGCCGCCCTTTCACCAGAATCAAGGGCTACCGTCAACATAGCGACATTTATTCACAGCGCCTAACTAGATAAACCCAGAACTTACCTGTAAATTTACTTAAAGGTAAAGAGCATGATGCGGATGTTTTTACCAAACATGGGTGATTAACTGATGTTTGTATGTTTAACTTGCTTGTTTATAATAATCCTGAACCAATATAAATTTTTCAGCTATTTCATTTCCATCATGGGGTGGTGAAAAACTTGCCAGCCACTCTGCCTGTGGATCGATCAATTTTATCGACGACGAATGACCCATAGTATAATTATCTGGGGTTGTCGATTTTTCGCGAACAGCCAGGATATTGAGTTGTTGCATCAGGTTATCTAGCTGAGGTTGGCCACCTGTCAGGCCAATAAAATCAGAGTTGAAGTATGTTATATATTTTTTCATACCCTCTACATCATCCCGATTAGGATCAACAGATACAAAAATAAAATGAATATCGTTCTTTTGTAACTTTTCAGCTGCTAGAGTATTAGCAACTTTGGTCATTTCCATAAGGGTTGTTGGGCATATATCGGGACAAGCCGTATAGCCGAAAAAAATGAAGGTCCACTTACCCCTTAATCGATCAAGTGTAAATTCCTTTCCATGTTGATCCGTAAGTGAAAACTCTGATAACGGTTTTGCTTCAGGCCGTAATGTAGAAAGCAATGGTAAAGGGATATCTGTTTTTTTATTCGCATCAAGAAAAACATTAATTACCCATACCGCGCTGAGTATACTGGCCAATAGCAACACCAGAACACCAATTGCCTGGCGACGTCGCATAGATACGTTTTCCGTTGCTGAATCTACCACTGTTGTCATCCTGCCAAATCCTTTTTACTACAGTGCATCAAACACCATACAGGTAAACAGGACCACCAGATAGACGATTGAGTAAAAGAATAATCTCATATCGCAATCTCGGTCTGATACTAAAAACCTCAGTGCCAGGATTAAAAAAGCGCTACTAATAACCAGCGCTGTAATGAAATATACCATGCCGGCCATTCCAAGAGGATAAGGAAGAAGCGCGACAAGCAACAATACGGCTGAATAAATTGCGATCCTCATCTTGGTCGCATGGACCCCTTTTACTACCGGCACAGCGGGCACCCCTGCACTCGCATACTGATGCCGATACTTAAGCGCAAGACTCAAGGCATGAGGTTGTTGCCAGACAACCATGATCGCAAACAAGGTAAGGGCATTGATATCCATTCCCCCTTTAACCGCCACATAGCCGATTAGAGGTGGCATGGCCCCGGCGATACCGCCCAACTGATTCGCCCAATGGGTTCGCCTCTTTGCCATCATCGTATAAACCACTGCATACCCAAACACGGCTGCCGCGGTTAGCAAGGCGGCTTGCAAATTGACGAATACACTCATCAGGGCGACGGAAGAGAACATCAAAATCAGGGACAGGTACAGTGCATGGAGAGGTTCGACCAACACCGCGACCAACGGCCGACTGCGAGTTCTCTCCATTAATTTATCAATGTCGCGGTCATAATAATTGTTCAGCATACAGGAACCGGCGACCGCCATTGCCAGGGTTATGGAGGTCCATACGATAATATCCCAGTGTGGTAGTACGCCTTTATTGGCAAAAAACATACCTGTCAGGGCGGCCACAACGCATAGACCAACAATGCCGGGCTTGGTGAGCTGGATATAATAAGTAAGAGGAGATTTCCCGGTTATGGGATGGACAGACTGATAGTGTGTGGTACGCATAATCCCTCCATCGAAACCGAAAAAACATAACAATATTAGCACGATAGTTAATAAGTGGAACCTTGCCCTTGATGTAGGTCAATTATTACCCCCGATGTTTTACCTTGCCGCTCACGGGATATAGGGAGTTACGATTCCAGGAATAAAAGAGCAGAATTGTGTCAGGAGCGGCAATCAAGTTGCTGAAGATAGTTGAAGCGGCTTGCCCAGGATCTGTGTCTATATAACGCTCCTGATTATCAGTGCGATGGCAACTACAATGCTCTTTAATAAAAACTGGGCCTGATAAAATACCAGGCCCAGCTCGATTGACATTTTTCTACTTGTTAGGCAGGGCGTTCAAACCCTCCCTCCCGGTTACTACTTTTTGACCTGCTTTAACAGGCTGTTGTCCCATTTTCCTTCAACCTTCACATGCGAGGCCGCACCAAACAAGATCGCCTTGATCAAGTTGTGGTTCAGGTACACATAAAGACCAGGCTGCTTGAATGTGTATATGGCAGCACCTGCGGAACCCGCAGCAATAAACCATGTTTCAAGACCTGTTGTTGGTGGATCCTGGAAATTTCCTCGTTCCCAGACATGATCGCCATGTCCGCCAATCAGGTGCGGTGATGAAACATTATTTGCCTGGGAGTGAATGAACAGGACTGTTTCTCCCACGTTGGCCGTTAGCGAAGCATCACCAGTATAGGCAAATTGCTTACCACCAAATCCAATATGGGTCGGCAACAAGCCCCTCATAACTTCCATGGTGTCACCCATGGCTTCCACCGGGTTAGCATACTTCTTGTAATTCCCTTTATCGTCCTTCGGGATATAGAATTCCTGCTCGCCAATGTAATA
>JAUVNZ010000380.1 GCA_030599435.1 Gammaproteobacteria bacterium
ACAGCAAAAAAACATACAAAAAAGAAAAGGCACCCATGGTTGGAAAAAGCCACTTTTTAAATCGCGATGGCAAGGAACTGGCAAAAGTGTCCAGTCGTCGTTACTTCTGTAACCAGTGTCATGCGCCTCAGCTTAAAGCAACGCCTCTGGTAAGAAACGACTTTGTTGGCACCAAAAAATAACAATATTTTTAACTCTAACTAAACGGTAAATTTTATAATGTTCGGATTACAACGCGGTACATATATGATCCTGATAGCAGGCATTGTTCTCGGTATTATGCTCTGGGGTAGTTTTAACTGGGCGATGGAAATGACAAACAATGAACAGTTTTGTATTTCATGCCATGAAATGGAAGAGAATGTTTATCAGGAATACAAAGAAACTATTCACTACAGCAACCGTACCGGTGTGCGCGCAACCTGCCCGGATTGCCATGTTCCTAAAGAATGGATTCACAAGGTTATCCGTAAGATCAAGGCAAGTAATGAGTTATATCATCACTTCATCACCGGGGCTATTGAGACACCAGAAAAATTTGAGGCCAAGCGCTTAAAACTGGCAAGAAATGTCTGGCAAGCTATGGAGAGCACTAACTCCCGTGAATGCCGCAACTGTCATAATTTTGGTTCCATGGATCTGGAAAAACAGGAAGAACGCAGTGCAGAACGACATGATCCACACGTCTGGGAAGTACAGGATGGCAATGCACCTAGCAAGACCTGTATCGATTGCCATAAAGGTATCGCACACAGCCTGCCGGAAGGTTATGATCCAGCCGAAGATGCAGGTGATGATTCTGACGCAGTGGAGGATTCTGAGGTAATAGATTGACTCCGACCCTAATGGCACTTGCTTAAGGTATTTCAGGTTGTTTTTTGCTAACCATCCTGGTGAATATCGGGACAGACCTTGAATATCGGGGACAGACCTTAGGTCTGTCCCCTAAACCCTGAATACATGGGTCGGAGTCAATTTAATTACCGTAAAAGGCATAGAAGCGCCTATGTTAACGAAATTGACTCCGACACTAAAACATAAACCATGACCCAAATGAGTTATTGAATAAATTCTTACACAGGTTTAGCATCCAGATACGGCATGAACAAAACAATCACACAGCAGGCACCCACACTCATCGACCCATTTGGTCGTCAAATCGAGTATCTGCGTCTGTCAGTAACGGATAAATGCAATCTGCGCTGTTTCTACTGTATGCCCAAAGGTTTCAAGGACTTTGAGCAACAACAGGATTGGCTTACTTTTGATGAAATTGAACGTGTTATTAAAGCATTCACCGAGCTTGGTGTCGCACGTGTCAGGTTAACCGGCGGTGAACCGCTGGTTAGAAAGAACATCAACGAACTGGCAAAACGCCTTACCGCCCTGCCCGGTCTGGACGATTTATCACTCAGTACCAATGCCGTATTACTTGATAACCATGCAAACGATTTACATAACGCCGGTGTTTCAAGAATTAATGTCAGCCTCGATAGTTTAAAGCCTGAAAGATTTAAAAAAATCACTGGTGGTGAACTACAACCGGTGCTCAATGGTTTAATTGCAGCAAAAGAAGCAGGTTTTTCCCCCATAAAAATTAACATGGTTGCCATGAAAGGCATCAATGATGATGAGTTCGAAGACATGGTGGAGTTTTGTCTGCAACATGATTTTACCTTGCGCTTTATCGAAACCATGCCAATGGGTGCAACCAGTGACGATGCAACCGATCACTACCTCGACTTACAAACAGTCAAACAGCAATTATCAGGAAGTTATGAGCTGATCCCCGGTGTAATGCCAGGCGGCGGACCCGCTCGATACGTTCAAATTAAAAACACAAATTTACGTATCGGATTCATCACACCCATCTCCCAGCATTTTTGTGAAACATGTAATC
>JAUVNZ010000093.1 GCA_030599435.1 Gammaproteobacteria bacterium
CATTGGCTGTAGGCGTAAAACTTGATGTCATTAAAAAAGGGCTGGAATCAGTTAAACCTGTTTCGGGCAGACTAGAGTGGAAAGCTGGCGTTAATAATGCTGGCATTATTGATGATACTTATAACGCAAATCCTGCTTCGCTCAATGTTGCGCTGGATGTTTTGTCAACTTACCCGGGTGACCGTTATCTTGCGTTAGGTGATATGGCAGAGTTGGGCGAGAAGTCCGAAGATTTTCATGAGCAGGCTGGTCGTCAGGCGAGAGATTTAGGAGTTAGTCATTTATATGCCATAGGTGAATATTCGCGTTTTGCGGTCGAGGCTTTTGGCGAACAGGCCTGGCACTTTTCTGCTCAGGAGCAGATGGTAAATCGCTTGCGTGAAGACATGAATGAAAATGTCACCTTGTTAGTGAAAGGTTCCCGCTCATCACGCATGGATCAAGTGGTTGATGCATTGACGTTACCTCGTGTTATGGGAGGTGCTAGCTAATGCTGCTTTATCTCGCTGATTACTTAACCCAGTTCCACAGTGGTTTTAGTGTATTCCAGTATCTGACGCTACGAGCAATTCTTGGCGCACTTACGGCATTGCTAATTTCATTCATCATTGGTCCCGCAATGATACGTAAATTAAGTTTTTTCCAGATTGGACAGGTGGTTCGAAGTGATGGGCCTGAATCTCATCTAGAGAAGGCTGGCACACCAACCATGGGCGGTGCACTGATTCTGGTTGCTGTTGCCGTCAGTACTTTGCTGTGGTCAGACCTTGGTAGTCGTTATATGTGGGTGGTGTTGATCGTTACCTTATTGTTCGGTGTTATTGGGTGGGTTGATGATTATAAAAAGCTGGTAAAAAAAGATTCACGCGGACTTAAGTCACGTTACAAATATCTATGGCAGTCGGTGGTAGGTTTTGGCGTCGCACTTTATTTGTATTACACCGCGGTTACACCAGCAGAAACTCAATTACTTATACCCTTCTTTAAGGACGTGGCTTTAGAGATGGGGTTTGGTTTTGTGGTGTTGACCTATTTTGTGGTGGTGGGCTCCAGTAATGCAGTGAACCTTACTGACGGACTGGATGGCCTGGCAATTATGCCCACCGTTATGGTCGCGGGTGCATTGGGATTAATGGCCTATCTTACTGGCCATACAGAGTTCGCCAAGTATTTATCAATACCTTATATCTCCGGTGTTGGTGAAGTTGCTATTTTCTGCGCCGCGCTTATGGGCGCTGGCCTCGGCTTTCTCTGGTTTAACACGTACCCCGCCATGGTGTTCATGGGGGATATTGGCGCTCTGGCACTAGGTGCTGCATTAGGCATTGTTGCCGTGGTGGTAAGACAAGAGCTTGTCTTGTTGATTATGGGTGGAGTATTTGCCATGGAGACGGTGTCCGTGATTATGCAAGTGGCATCTTATAAATTAACTGGGAAACGTATTTTCCGTATGGCGCCACTACATCATCACTTTGAATTAAAAGGTTGGCCAGAACCGAGAGTCATTGTGCGCTTCTGGATTGTTACGGTCATTCTGGTGTTGATTGGTTTGGCAACGTTGAAAATACGTTGATACATATGTTGAAGAACGATTGAGATGAATACGGCACAGATAATGACAGAAAAAGATAACTCTTTGTTAAGTGCTGGATTAAATTCCGAGCCCACGCTTGTGGTCGGTTTGGGAAAGACAGGTTTATCTTGCGTTCGTTTTTTAGTGGCGAATGGTGTGCCAGTCGCAGTTACTGATAGTCGTGTTAATCCACCTTGTCTTGAAGAATTTCAGAAAGAGTTTGGAAAAAATGTAGAACAAATTTTATGTTCTGTTGGTGGATTTGAAAACAATTTATTTGAGTGGGCAAAACATTTAATCGTAAGCCCAGGAGTTGCGATAGATGAACCAATGATTAAAGCAGCGAGTGAGCGAGGTGTAGAAATCATTGGTGACGTTGAGTTGTTTGCGCGAGTTGTAACAGCACCTGTTGTAGCTATAACCGGTTCAAATGGCAAAAGCACAGTAACCATGCTGGTATCTGAAATGGCAAAATGTGCCGGTAAAAATGTTCTGGTAGGCGGCAATATTGGTACGCCGGTACTGGATCTTTTGTCGGAATCTGCACCTGACCTTTATGTCCTGGAATTGTCTAGTTTTCAGCTTGAAACAACCGCGTCGCTCGATGCAATTGTGTCTGTAGTATTGAACGTTAGTCCTGACCATATGGATCGTTATCGTGATCTTGATCATTACGCCAGCAGCAAGCAACGCATTTATGGCGTAGGGAGTGGCGTAAAAGATGGTTTACAAAAAAGTGATAATGGCGGCGGCCATGGCGTGATGATTGTTAATCGAGACGACGCAACAGTTATGTCCATGATAAAGAAAGAACGTAAATGTAATTCCTTCGGGCTGGACGAGCCAACAGAAAATAATTTTGGCCGTATAAATTATCAAGGTGAGTTTTGGCTGGCTCGTGGCAGCGAGCGATTGCTGCCAGTGAGTGAGTTGTGTTTAGCTGGTGAGCACAATCAGGCGAACGTTTTAGCTGCACTGGCGCTCGGTGAACAAGCTGGCTTGTCGATGATTGCAATGCTAGAAGCAATACGTAATTTCACCGGTTTGCCACATCGTACACAGTGGGTTGCCAATATTAATGATGTCGCCTGGTACAACGATTCCAAGGGTACCAACGTCGGAGCAACACTTTCAGCGATTCAGGGTTTTTCTCAACCTGTGGTGTTAATTGCTGGCGGGCAAGGCAAGGGCGCTGACTTTAGTTCTATGCGTGAAACAGTGGCGTCAAAAGCTCGCGCTGTGATTCTTCTGGGTGAAGATGCTTCCAAAATTGAAAATGCGCTTACTGGTGTAGTACCGATAACTTGTGTGGATGACATGAAAGCTGCGGTGAATAAAGCGTTTTCACTCGCCAAGTCTGGAGATGTGGTGTTGTTATCACCCGCTTGTGCCAGTTTTGATATGTATTCTGGTTTTGAAGCGCGAGGCGAAGCCTTTGTTAATGCGGTCAATAACCTGCAGAACGGGGAGGCTTCGTGAATACGCGTGTTATCCCTGCATTGATTCCGCGCGCGGCCTCACGACAAAGTCGTTTCCCGTTGGATGTATGGCTATTGGGAATTGCTTTACTGCTGGTTGCGTTGGGGTTAGTCATGGTGACATCTGCATCGGTATCTATTGCTGAACGCCAAATGGGCGACTCGTTTTATTTTTTCTGGAAGCAATCAGCATACGTGATGGTTGGTTTGTTGATTGGTTACACCATTCTCAAGGTACGGTTGGTCTACTGGGAAAGGCTAGGTTCATATTTTCTTTTAGTTGGTTTTGCCCTGTTAGTTGCAGTTTTGATATTAGGTCGTGAAGTGAACGGTAGTGTGCGTTGGTTGGCTGTGGGGCCGTTCAATTTGCAGCCATCAGAACTCATTAAATTATTTGTAGTTGTTTATATGGCAGGGTACCTGGTTCGGCGTGGCGATGAGGTACGGAATTCAATTAAAGGGTTTCTTAAGCCTATGGCACTGGTTGGCATAATTTGCATGTTGCTTTTAATGGAGCCTGACTTTGGTGCGGCTGTGGTTATTACTGCAACTGTGTTGGCTATGATGTTTCTTGCCGGTGTTCGTTTATGGCAATTCGGAATTTTATTCGGTGTCATGTTGGTTTCATTGGCACTCTTAGCAGTTTCTTCACCATATCGAGTTGAGCGCCTAACTTCTTTTGTGAATCCCTGGGAAAATCCTTTTGATAGTGGTTACCAGCTTACCCAGGCACTGATAGCTTTCGGTCGTGGTGAATGGTTTGGTGTGGGTCTGGGGGGGAGCGTTCAAAAACTTTTCTATTTACCCGAAGCTCATACGGATTTTCTTTTCGCTGTATTGGCTGAAGAGTTAGGTCTGTTGGGTGCGGTAATGGTGATTGTGTTATTTGCAGTATTAGTTTGGCGAGCCTTTGTTGTTGGTCAGGCAGCCATGCGGGACAGCAATTACTTTGGCGCCTATTTATCTTTTGGTATAGGTGTGTGGCTGGGATTGCAGGCCTTTATCAACCTGGGTGTGAATATGGGTGTTTTGCCCACCAAGGGTTTGACCTTGCCGTTAATGAGTTACGGCGGTTCCAGTATTGTAGTGAGCTGTATGGCATGTGCGTTGTTATTGCGGGTTTCGCATGAACACCCGGTAGAAAAACAACCTGCAGCACGGCGCCGCATCCCTGGTGTAGCAACCAAAAGCAATGCCAAAACAAGGTCAAAGGCAAAATCGGCAAAAGGGAGGCGCAGGGTATGACGAGCCAAGCTGATAAACCCTTGCGCATTTTGATTATGGCGGGCGGTACTGGTGGTCATGTATTTCCTGCGTTAGCAGTCGCCGATGAACTACGTGCTCGTGGTGTTGAAGTGACATGGCTAGGGTCTCGTCGTGGTCTTGAAGCCGATGTGGTACCAAAAGCAGGTTTTCCTATTGATTACATCAACGTGTCCGGTTTGCGTGGCAAGGGTGTGCTGAGCTGGATTTTTGCTCCCGTAAAATTATTAATGGCGCTTGTTCAGGGATGGACGATTATGCGTCGCCGACATCCTTCCGCAGTGTTAGGTATGGGTGGTTTTGTCACCGGCCCTGGTGGGTTGGCTGCATGGTTAACGCGTTGCCCTTTGCTTATTCATGAACAGAATGCACGCGTCGGATTGACAAACCGATTACTGGTTCCTTTAGCCAGGCGAGTAATGGAAGCCTTCCCGGGCTCTATTAAAAATGAGAATAATGTCCTGCATACCGGTAATCCATTGCGCAGTAATTTTGTAAACCAAGATTTTACAAACAATGATTTAGCAAACAGCAACATTTCAAATAGCGGTAAAGAGAAAAAACAAGATAGGGCCCTTCGTTTGTTAGTTGTCGGCGGCAGCCTTGGTGCTGTACGGCTTAATGAAGTAGTGCCCGCCGCGCTAGCTACGTTACCAAAAGAAACTCGCCCAGAGGTTTGGCATCAAGCGGGCAAGCGAAACATAGAGTCTGCGCAAGCGGCCTATAAAGATACAGGCATTGAAGCGCGTGTTGTTTCCTTTATACCCGATATGGTTGAGGCCTATCGTTGGGCTGATTTGGTGTTATGTCGCGCGGGCGCAATGACAGTTGCTGAGCTCGCTGCCGTGGGCGTAGCGTCGATCCTCGTACCATATCCATTTGCGGTAGATGACCATCAAACGGCTAATGCTCGTTATTTGACTGATAACGCAGCTGCAGTTTTGTTGCCGCAGACGCAGCTGACCCCGGAGCGCTTGGGTGAGCTAATAAAAGAGGCAACGCCCGAAACATTGCGCAAAATGGCTGAAGCTGCGCATCGTCTGGCTTTAATGAATGCAACCCGAGATGTTGCGGATCAGTGCATGGAGGTGGCCCATGGCTGATCGATTGATGACTAAAAACCGGCGAGAAATGGATGAAGTCTGGCGTCGCATTCGTTGTATCCACTTTGTGGGTATTGGTGGTGCCGGCATGGGCGGCATTGCAGAAGTATTATTGAATCTAGGTTATGACGTGACGGGTTCGGACCTACGTGAGAACGCAGTGACACGTCGACTAACCAAATTGGGCGCTACTGTACGTGTGGGTCATGATGCATCTTATATAGAAAATTGCGATGTCGTGGTTACGTCAACGGCGGTGAGTGAAGAAAACCCCGAAGTGCTCGCAGCACGCGAGGCGCGCATTCCGGTAGTACCGCGTGCGGAGATGTTGGCTGAGTTAATGCGGTTCCGGTTTGGTATTGCAGTAGCAGGCACTCATGGTAAAACCACGACCACAAGTCTTACTGCTAGTTTATTAGCAGAGGACGGTCTGGATCCTACGTTTGTGATTGGTGGTTTGCTCAATAGCGCTGGTTCACACGCTCGTTTGGGTGAAGGGCGTTACCTGGTGGCCGAAGCTGATGAAAGTGATGCCTCCTTCCTTTATTTAGCACCGATGATAGCTGTAGTAACAAATATCGACGCTGATCACATGGCCACTTATGGTGGTGAGTTTGAAAATTTGCGCCAGGCCTTTATCGAATTTTTACATCATTTACCTTTTTATGGTTTGGCGGTGATGTGTATTGATGACCCAGTGGTTCGTGAATTGCTGGCTGATATTTCCAAACCTGTGTTGACTTACGGTTTTGAATCAGATGAGGCAGACGTGCACGGTTTTGATCTAAAGCAGAAAGGTGCGCATACACATTTCCGCGTTAAACGAAAAGGCCATGAGGGTGAATTGGCGATTACATTAAATATGCCAGGTGCGCATAACGCACAAAATGCTCTGGCTGCTATAGCCGTCGCCAGTGAGTTAGGCGTATCTGATAATGCCATTCAAAATGGTTTAGCCAGTTTTGAGGGTATAGGTCGACGCTTTCAGGTTTATGGTGAATTGGAAATCAACGCAGGCAGTATTTTATTGGTGGACGATTATGGTCATCATCCGCGTGAAGTTGCAGCAACAATTACTGCAGCAAGGCAAGCCTGGCCAGAACGCCGACTGGTGCTCGCATTTCAGCCGCATCGTTATTCCCGTACTCGTGATTTGTTCGA
>JAUVNZ010000309.1 GCA_030599435.1 Gammaproteobacteria bacterium
CTCGAGAAAAAGGCTTGGTTTTCTGACTATGATTAGTTTAGCCTTCAGGGAATGAGCGATCTATACATCAACAGGCTATTGGGCGTGGGTACAGGCTGCATCAAGACATAAACTATATATCTATCAGTAGCTTACCGCTTATCATGGCGGAAAGGGAGGGATTACAAAATACATCCATGTATTTTGCCCTACGGGCCAGCCTTCGGCTGTTCCGATTTGCTCCAGGCAAATCGGTCGACCGTTTCGACTGGATCGAAACGAGATGCACGTCAGTGCACCCGTAGGGTGAGTGCCATGGAAGACACTCACCAACAGGGGTTCAAATCCAAATCCCCCTCTCTACCAAACATAAAAAAACCCCGACAAGCGGGGCTCTTTCATGTTTGGCGGAGAGGCAGGGATTCGAACCCTGGGAACGCGTAAGCGTTCACTTGATTTCGAGTCAAGCCCATTCGGCCACTCTGGCACCTCTCCAATATCCAAGTTAATTAATTCTACATTCATATAAGAGAGTGAACTGACTTGATTTCAATCAGCCGAATCAAACTCATTACTCCGGGCATCCTCGGCAACTGCTCCTGCGTTGCTCTACCTCCCGCATCCATGCAGTCGTGCCTCCGCCCTTTCGGGCCAGCCTTCGGCTGTTCCAAATCGTTCCAGACGATTTGGTCGGCCTCTCGGCAATTGCTCGGTCTCCGTTCCAGACTCGACTCTACCGATTCCATCCATGGAATCGTCCATGCATTGCTCTACCTCCTGCTTCCCTGCAGTCGTCTGGCACCTCTCCATAACTACTACTTATCAACTGATGATGCTTCCAGGCCTATGTAAATTGAATATGCATTCATACGATTCACTCTCGATGCAGGCATATTTTTATAAATTCCTAAATCCATAGCATCGTATGTCTCGTCGAAAGGCGTCATGCTATCAACGGCAGCTGACATATTTTTATACAATATATTTAAATATCCTAGGGTAAAATTAATTGCGTCCATTGGCTCAGCAGAAGTTTTCCCATGCCCCGGAATAATCATTTTATATTTTATTGCATCAAGCCCCGATAAGTTATCAATCCATTGCTTAATATTAGAGCCCGCAACAAATGGAACACGCCCTTCAAAAATCAAGTCGCCTGAATATAATACATTTTCCTGGACAACCTGCATTGTCAGATCACCATCTGAATGGGTTGAGCCCAGAGGGGTAAGTACAAAATCGATACCACCCAATGTAAATTGGGTTTTGTCTGATATGTACCGGTCTGGTTTTACCAAATATGTGTTTTCATTTACCCAGGGAAATAGTGATTCACGTCGCTCAGCGAGACGGGCTTCCGCTGAATCGGCTGCGAGATAATCTCTCGCTCCTGACGGGGCAATAATTTCTGCACCCTGCTCCTTAAATACCTGCAATCCATAGATATGGTCAGCGTGGTAGTGTGTTAACACAACTTTAACAACAGGCTTGTCCGTAATTTCATAGATTTTTGATAATAATAAATAAGCAAGCGAAGGTGTGCCTAACGCATCCAACACCACCACACCTTCATCAGTGATAACCACACCGGCGTTAGACATAAACCCATCGTTATCTGTGGGTGTGACCGGCGGGCCTGTTACATAATAACTACGCGGCGAGACCTGGATGAGCTCCATAGCCACACTAGTAGGCTCATAAGGCACATTCTCCCAAATAGACATTGGTTTTGCTGACGATCCATTACCCTTTTTAAAATCGCAGCCAGAAGCGGCCAAAACAAAAAATAGCAAAAAAATTATGAATATAACTTTTGTCATTTTGATTGTTTATCCGCTACCACTACTAATTCCATTTCGACGACACTCATTGTCAATTCAACTTTCCAATTAAAAGCACTTATTTGTGGGTAACGATTTTTCAGATTTTGAAAATAAGCCTTAAATAATCAATTAACGTCTGGCTTTAAAAAACTTCTTTAATATCTCTCCACATTCATTTGCCAAAATACCGCTTTGTATTTCAAGCGAATGATTAAATTGATCACTGCCCAACAAGGAAAAAGCGCTTCCTGCAGCGCCGGCCCGAGGATCATCGGCACCGTAGACCACACGTTTTATTCGAGCATGGGTGATAGCCCCAACACACATCACACAAGGCTCTAATGTTACGTACAAGGTGGCTCCGGGTAAGCGATAATTTGATTCAGCTTTGCCTGCTGATCTTAAAGCTATAATTTCAGCGTGGGCGGTAGGATCATCACCTTTTATAGGCTGATTCCAGCCTTCTGATACTAACACTTCATCTCGAACAATAACGGCCCCAACCGGAACTTCCCCTTCCTCCTCGGCGCATTTAGCCAGTCTTAAAGCTTGACGCATCCAGTGCTGATCTTGTTCCCTCTGATTTTTCTCGCCCACTCACTATTCCCACTCAATGGTTGCTGGCGGTTTGCTGGATATGTCGTATGCAACGCGTGCGATACCGGGCACTTCATTAATAATTCGACGAGACACCAGCTCCAGTAAATCATAAGGAAGATGTGCCCAGCGCGCAGTCATAAAATCGATGGTCTCAACAGCACGTAATGACACAACATAGTCATATCGTCGGCCATCTCCCGTTACACCCACTGACTTTACCGGTAAGAATACCGTAAATGCCTGGCTGACTTTGTGATACCACTCACTGTTGTGCAGTTCTTCAATAAATATGGCATCAGCGAAACGCAAAATGTCTGCGTATTCTTTTTTTACTTCGCCA
>JAUVNZ010000016.1 GCA_030599435.1 Gammaproteobacteria bacterium
AACATTAATAAAATCGTAGAGTTAATTCCTCAAGCATTTGACACAGAAAATACAACATCATCAGATGGTTGTGATTAAATCATTCCATATCGAAATTAGACAATAAGTATTAAATTATCTATGCCATCAATGTGATTATTAGTTGATATTTGGGTCAGCGTAAAAATTATTGAGCACAAAAATCGAAAGGTAGCTAATGTCGCATAACAAATCACCCCACTGGAACTTTGCTACGCTACGCTTCGCAAAATCCCGTGAGCTCAACCGTTAGCTTTATAAATGAAAATATTTAATGATGCTTTCATGGCCTTAGTTTTCTAGTGCGTAGCTTGCCTTCCTTACTTGAGTGATAAATTATGCCTGAAGGACCAGAAATACGCAGAGCTGCCGATAAAATCACCAATGCAATTTTGGCTAAACCAATAGTGCGTATTCTATTTGGTTTAGCTAAACTAAAAGCATGGGAAGCACAACTCGCAGGTACCGCAGTAAACGATGTCGAAACCTATGGAAAAGCAATACTTATACGTTTAGACAATGCCCTAAATATTTATAGCCATAACCAGCTTTATGGATGCTGGATAATTTCTCCTAATGGAGAATTACCCAATATTAAACGTCAACTTCGTATCGCCATTCATACCCAGGATCAATCTGCCTTGCTCTACAGTGCCTCAGATATTGAAGTATTACATGATTCTGAAATACAGACACATCCATACCTCAAAAAATTAGGCCCTGATATACTCAGTCCCAATTTGACAAAACAGGAGGTTGTAGATCGACTGATTTCAAAACGCTTTGTAAAACGCCAGCTAGGCGCTTTTCTAACTGATCAATCCTTTGTTGCTGGATTAGGGAACTATCTAAGATGTGAAATACTTTTTGTCACAGGTTTAAATCCAAAAGTATTACCTTCTCAACTGAGCAATGAGCAATTAAATGCTTTAGCTCACGCAATTCTGGACGTGCCAAAGCAATCTTATGAAACAGCAGGCATTACCAATGATCTAGAACAAGCTGAAGCGCTAATAAAGCAAGGCTACAGTTTTGAAGATGCACGATTCTGGGTATTCCGACGAAAAGGCCAGCCATGCTATCGGTGTAAAACAATAATTAAAAAACAGATTAGCGGAGGACAAAACTGTTATTTTTGCCCAACTTGCCAAAACTGACTATTAGGGGGCAAGCTAACAAAGCAATCCAGTCTGACACAAAAATGCGTGCTTAATTTTTTGAGATGGAATCCAGGGTTATTATCCGTATTTTTGTGCAGCTGATTGCAACGTTAGGCGACTTAATGAAGAGAAAGCTCAATAGGTACTGAGATATATGAAAATCACCCAAAGCGTATTGGCACTCGTAGCAGTGTTATTTGGTCTTGCAACAATTTTTGCAGGCACTCGTGTCCTTCTTGGTTCAGATCCGGGATACATCGTTTTCCGACCGCTGCTAATCTATAACACAGCAATGGGTATTGTGTATGTCGCAGCAGGTATCATCGCTTGGCGCAACTTCAAACAAGGCATGTATGTGGCAGCTGCTATATTCGTTCTCAATCTCGTCGTGCTGACAGCAATCTACTTTCTGTACACAGAAGGGAACTCAATTGCTGTTGACAGCCTTCGCGCTATGTCTTTACGAACCATAGTATGGCTCACTCTGTTTGCCGGGTTTGGGTGGTTAAGTCGTAGGAACAAACTCTACGGTTTCAAGCCAGATGCCTAACAAATCGCTCGTGTGGGACTCTCAGCGCTGATGCGCTTCGTGTCCCACAGCTCAGCCGTTATACGCAAAAAGAATCTAAATGAAAATCCGTGAAGAAGAATTAACAGATACTGAAGCTATATGGAATATAAATGTAGATGCATTTGAAACAGAAGCTGAGGCTAATCTGGTTAACGTGCTCAGAGATAGTGATTGCACCTTTATTTCATTAGTAGCAGAAACTGATAATAAAGCTGTTGGGCACATACTATTTACACCAGTTGAATTAACAGGTAATAAAAATAAATTAAAAATAATTGGCTTAGCACCAATGGCTGTTTTACAGAAATATCAAAATAAAGGCGTAGGTTCAAAATTAGTCAAGACAGGCATAGAATATTGCAAATCAAAGGGCTATGATGCAATCGTTGTTCTAGGCCACCCAGACTATTACCCTAAATTCGGCTTTGTACCATCAGCTACATATGGCATTAAGTCGGAGTACGAAGTTCCTGTCGAAGCATTTATGATATTAGAGTTAGTGCCAAATTCATTAAAAGATCATCAAGGTATAATAAAGTATCATGAATTGTTTAACAGCGTATAACAAGTCATTCAACCCGACCGTTTTATACGCCGTTTCGCTTCGCTACACTCTGTATAAAACGGCCGGTTAACTCAAACGTTAGCAATATATAACGATTATGCGTAATACAGATAATGGGATTAGTCTAAGGTCATATTTCTTGCACCTCTATTTTTCTCCATACCCATGCCACGGTGTGGGAACGATATATTGATAGTCGAGATGATATTGTGGAATATTTTTCTATCGCAGACATTGAAACGAAACCAGAAATATTACAAGAACTCACTGTACACAAGTTAAATCAATACTGTGCTGATATTGATAAAGTACTTCATGTTGAAAATGACAATAGTGCAGTTGTTTATTGTGTATGGGGTGAATTTACAGTACATCGGCAAGTAATTAATGGAGGTGTTCGTTTCTCATTGCCCGATTGTCCTAATGCATTGGCCTGGACAATAACAACAGGTTTTGAGCCAGAACCAAAGAAAGTTGTGATTCATAGCACTATCAATCGCACTGAACATGATGCTGATTTTATTGAGTCCATACAATTATTTATCCATTCCTGGAAAGTCGGCTTGGAGAAAAATCTTGCTAGAAATTCATAGATCAATGGAGTCAAAAGTAAATCAAATTGCTAAAAACTAGATAACGAGACAGGGCCCAGTTAATACAACTGTTATGTGTAAATAAATTATGAGCAATAATAATAAGCATTATACTAGAGAGAATAAAACATTTATTTGGATGCTAATTGTACCAATTATATTGGGATTGTTGTTGTTACTTATTTATATCCTTATTTAATGGCAAATAGCAAAATAGGTAAATGTCTAGATTCTGGTGGAAGTTATGATTATAAGTCCTGTAAATGCGACCACTCTAAGAATCACAAATATAGTAAAAATTCCTCATGCAAATAAAAACACATAACAAACCATTAAAAATCGCAGGGCATAAAGCCGCCCTGCCTGGACGGCGCAAAAAACACGCCGCCATTTAATTCTAACGTTAGCCACCACAAATAATTTGGAGAGTTGGAGTTATGATCATACGAGTTTTCCAAGTTACAATTCATCCTGAATATCGAGATGATTTTGAACGAGACTTTAATACAGTATCCGTCGACACTGTAAAGAATCACAAGGGATTAATTTCATGCCATATAGGAGGCCCGACAAAATGGAACCCAGATGATTATGTCATGGTTACATATTGGGAAGGCGAAGAATCGTTAGCAGCATTTGCTGGGAAAAATTGGAATCAAGCAATTATTCCGCCAGAAATGGAAAAATATCCAAAGTCATTTTGTGTTGCTCATTATGGATGTGATAACCCTTACTAACAAATTAATTTAATAGAAGTAAGAAGAATGAAAAAAATCGGCATTCTTGGTGGACTAGGGCCAGAGGCAACTATCGAGTATTATCGAGGGATTATAGATGCCTTCAGGGACGGCGAGTCTCAGCAAATTCCAGAAATAATACTGTATAGCGCAAATGTTAATGATTTACTGAGTTTAGTGTCAGAGAAACGATGGGATGATTTAGTAAATTACGTTTTAGAAAGACTGGAGGCAATTAAAATGGCTGGTGCAGATTTTGCCCTCATATCAGCAAACACACCTCATATTGTCTTTGATAAGATAGCCCCCCAATCACCTCTTCCACTTTTGAGTATCGTTGAGGAAACCTATAAAAAGTCTAAAGAATTAGGTATTAATAATATCGGACTTATAGGAACAAAATTTACTATGGAGAGCAGCTTCTACTCAAAGGTCTTTTCTAAAGGAGAAATTCAAGTCATAGTACCTGATACTAAGGAGCAGGATTATATCCATAATAAATTAATGACCGAAATTGAGCGCGGAATCATTAAAGATAAAACTCGTGAAGGGCTTTTGTCTATAATTCAGCGAATGAAAGAGCAGCATCAGATTGAAGGAGTTATTTTGGGTTGCACCGAATTTTCATTAATTCTAAAGCAAAATGCTTTTGGCATCCCATTTCTAAACACTACTGCAATTCACGTAGAAAGTATTGTAAGGAAAGCTAAAAGTGTCTAACAAGGCCATTTCAATCGGACGTCAAAAAGCGTTGTTCGGTCCTCACTATGTTTTTTGCCTCCGGTGAATTGCGGCGTTATGTGTTTCACTAATGACTGAGTCGACTGCGCTTTTCAGACCTGATCAAGGGCTTTGCCACCCCAGGGCCGTCCCTCAACGACCAACTTATACATCTTGTATGTACACCATCGGTCGAATGCGGAAAATGCATCACTCAGGCTGTAGGGATTTCCGCTGTGGATAGCTGTCTCTGCCGCCCGCCATTTATCGAGGTGGTCCTTACAACAGAAGAAATTGGTGTTGATGCACACGACTAGATAGTAAGGCGCATCGCTCGGGATACGATCCTCGATCCAGATCCAGATATCTTCAGGCGTGTGCTCGGTAATCTTGCTGCCGTCATCATTGTAGCTAATTAAGATCTCATGGTCACAGTATCTGCACGCCGATCGGATGTCCAACTTACGCTCCAGGGTCGGTGCCAGCGTCAGCGCGTCCATGGCGCAAGGTGAATATGCGATACGTCCACTGTCTGAACGTACGATCCTATGGATGGTTGGAATTGCAGCCACCGGATAAAAGGCAATGACGTTATTGAAAAACGGATCGCGATAGATTCCGGCAACACCCTCGAATGCGTCGAGTACCTGTTTGATCACCTCCAACGGTTGTTCTGTCTTCTCAGCGACTTCTTCTAGTGACGGCATCCTGCCTTCTTCCAGCAGGATGTTGCTAATATAGACATAGACATTGCGCATCACTGGGCTGATCATCGAAGGATCGACCGGACCGCAGCTCTCCTCACTTGTGTTGGTTTCAGTGCTTGTCATGTCCCCTCCTCATGCTGGTTATTTCTTTAGTTAAGACTATCACTTTGGGAGTTGTGGTGGCACAGTTAATTATTAATATTGGTGCTGAATTAAATTATTAAAAACATAAAGAGTTAGCTATAAATTCTAAGAACGATTGTTTTAGAATGATATCAACACATAACAAGGCATTTTCACTCAGATGGCGCAAAAGGACGCGCCACTGTTGAAATGCAACGTTATGCCGCTCTTGACATACCATAAATAGTATATACACTATATATTATGTGGGAGGTATATGAGCACCGAAGGGTTGCCAGGCAATTGAAGGGTGCTCCTCAAGAAGTGCTCAAACGCTACGAAAAATGGAAGGATATCGTGGGGTTATCTGGTCCCATGGGGCTCAGAAAGATTAAAGGGTTTCATGATGAGTCACTTAGGGGTGAATGGAAGGGACATCGATCATCCCGTCTAGGACTCCAGTATCGCGTTATCTATAAAACGCTGAAAGGTAAAGTGATGATTCAGGTGGTTAATTTGAGCCCGCACGATTACAGGAAGAAATGATATGAAAGATTACCGTCGCGCAAAGAAGTCTGTTGATGTTTCAGTTGGGAAATCGGTTCGGATTATTCGCGAGCTTCAAGGCCTTAGCCAAAATGAATTGGCCGATCTAACTGGTATCCCTCAATCTACTATCTCAGCCATTGAGAATGACCGAGTCCAGCTTGGAGTGGAGCGTGCAAAGGTTCTTGGGCGTGCGCTACAGTGCCATCCTGCTGTATTGGTATTTCCTGGCTGGGATGCAGAAGTCGCAGCATAACAAACGCCTCCAGATCGACGCGGCTATGCCGCGCGCCTCTTAGCTCAAACGTTACAAAATAACAATAAAGCCAGAGCTCGAATGCAAGAAGTTCCGCAAAATTATATAAAACAGCCAGAACATGTGCCGTTCCGTGAGGCATTAATCTATTGGCTTAAGCTCGGCTTTATTAGTTTTGGTGGGCCGGCTGGGCAAATAAGTATGATGCACCAGGAGTTGGTGGAAAAACGCAGATGGATTTCAGAGCATCGATTTTTGCATGCGCTAAATTACACTATGGTGTTGCCAGGCCCGGAAGCTCAGCAATTGGCAACCTATATCGGTTGGTTGATGCATGGTGTATGGGGCGGGATAGCAGCCGGAGTTTTATTTGTTATTCCATCACTATTTATTCTTGGCGGGCTCACGTGGATTTATCTGGTCTATGGCGACGTAACAGCAGTTGAAGGTGTTTTATATGGAATTAAACCAGCTGTAACCGCCATAGTTGTTTTTGCCGCTTATCGAATTGGCTCCAGAGCTCTGAAAAACAATGTGCTTCGTGCCATGGCGGTACTGGCATTTATTGCCATTTTTGCTCTGGATATACCTTTCCCCTATATCGTGTTGATGGCCGGTGTTATCGGTGTTATTGGTTCCCGTTTTGCACCGGAGCACTTTAAGGCAGGTGCGGGACATGGCGCATCAAAAGATACCTATGGTCCTGCAATTATAGATGATGACACACCTATTCCTGGGCACGCGCTTTTCAAGTGGAATCGGATTATTGTTTTTCTATTGATTGGTTTGTCAATTGGCATGGGTGTAATGCTTTTGCTTATTAAAGCCTATGGTTGGGAGGGAACGCTGACGCAAATGGGGTGGTTCTTTACCAAAGCTGCATTGGTTACTTTTGGCGGAGCCTATGCAGTGTTGCCCTATGTTTATCAAGGGGGTGTTGAACAATATGCCTGGTTAAGCGGAACACAAATGATAGATGGACTTGCGTTAGGTGAAACAACGCCAGGTCCACTGATAATGGTTGTCGCTTTTGTTGGTTTTGTTGGTGGGTGGACCAAAGAGATTTTTGGCCCCGATATGCTTTTTGTGGCTGGCGCTGCTGGAGCAAGTATTGCAACACTATTTACATTTCTACCTTCTTTTCTTTTTATCCTTATCGGTGGGCCTGCAATAGAGGCAACCCGACATGATATAAAGTTCACAGCACCATTAACTGGAATAACAGCAGCTGTCGTTGGAGTGGTCCTTAATCTGGCAGTATTTTTCGCCTATCATGTTTTATGGCCACAGGGTTTTGATGCTCCATTTGAATGGTTTTCTGCACTAATTGGAATTGCCGCATTTGTTGCCTTGTTTCGATATAAGGTGGGGATTGTTTCTGTTATTGGTGCGTGCGCTGTTCTTGGCCTTGGTTACTCTTTGTTAATTTAGGGATGTCAGCGTAAATAATAGCTGGCATTTTATAAAGCAGAAGATTTTCATGGAACATAAATATCGTAACGGGTGTTTTTTGATTCCACTGTGCTGTTGGGTTTGCGATTGTTGAGAATGCTGCCACTGAGTATTGGAGCAGTACGTGGTCGTTTAACCGTAACCCTGCGCTTTGCGCAAGAAAGTGCAACATGAAGCAGTTGGCTCGCATCTTCATCGTCTCCTACCAGTTCACGCAATACCCGTAACTCTTTTTTGACCAACGCACTTTTATTTCGATGTGGGTACATGGGATCCATGTAAACAACATCAGGGCATTGTTCTGTTGGTAGATTGGTTAACCATTCGATGGCATCAGCTGAGACTAGATTCATGCGATCAGTAACGATAGTTTTTATCTCGGGGTTGTGTGAGGCACGATCAAGCCCATCTTCCAATAAAGCTGCAAGTATGGGAGAACGTTCAATGAGCATGACCTGTGCGCCGAGGTTTGCGATCACAAAAGCATCCTTGCCCAGTCCCGCTGTTGCATCAATCACAGTCGGGTTTGCGCCACCTTTTAGACCTATTGCTTTTGCAAGGGATTGGCCGCGGCCACCGCCAAAACGACGGCGGTGTTCTGTTTTTCCACCACAAAAATCAACAGACACTGCGCCACCGAGCTTGCCGCTTGTTGCAGTTAGCGTCAGGCAGGGTGGTTCGCCTTTTTTGCTGGTTTCATAACGAAGAACGTAATCATACGATCCGCCTTTTTCGTTAGAAATTTCACCCTTATTCTGACTGTGTAAGGACAGCCCCAGTCGTTTTGCCAGGGTTTGGCTTGCTTCTTTATGCTGATTGTCAGTAAAAACAGCAAATGACAACGGCTTTTGTGAATGTTGTAGCATGAGTTATTTGTGAATCGCGCAGTACTTTATGAAATGACTAGCTCAATAGTGTAAATATACTGGTCACTCAAGACAACTAAAATGAGATGGCTGATAATTGAAGAAAACAATAGTTGTTGCTCGTGCAAAAGCAAGCTTGATTTTGTGACGTCATCACTTAATTCTTTCAAAAAAATGCTTGCGTGTGCTGTACAATACGATTTATGTCAAAAAAGCTACGTCAGCTGATAAGTCGTCTTGTCCCCCGGAAATTTGGTTTCGGTAAACGTGGCCGTTGGCATTCTTCACGAAAAAAATGGATTTCAGAAAACAAACGTTGGCTCTGGCTGGCTCTGATTGCAGCCGGTTCTTCATTTGCTGTTTATGTCGTTTATCTTGATTTTTCCGTGCGTACACAATTTGAAGGATCCCGGTGGGCCTTACCAGCGCGTGTTTATGCGCGGGCTTTGGAGTTATACCCTGACCAGCATTTGAGCGCGGAAAAATTTTCTGAAGAATTACAATTGCTTGGTTATCGGCCTGTTAGTCGACCCAGTGACCCAGGTACTTATACGCGAATTGGTTCTTCGTTTGTTGTTAAAACACGAGGTTTTACTTTCTGGGATGGAAAGGAGTCATCCAGGTCGGTTCGTCTGGAGTTTTCTGAAAATCGATTATTGGGTTTATGGCGAGCAGATGTTGGTGACCCTATTGATTTGTTGCGCCTGGATCCACCACAAATCGGAAGTATTTACCCTGCACATAATGAAGACAGGGTGTTGGTTCAAATAAGTGATGTTCCCGAATTATTAATTGATGCTCTGTTAGTGGTGGAGGATCGTAGTTTTTATGAACACTACGGGGTTTCACCACGTTCCATTTTACGAGCTTTGATGGCTAATGTTAAAGCTGGGCACACCGTGCAAGGTGGTAGTACGGTAACACAACAATTGGTAAAGAATTTCTTCCTCACCAATGAGCGCACGTTAACGAGAAAAATCAATGAAGCCATCATGGCGTTGTTAGTGGACTGGCATTATGAAAAAGATGAAATTCTTGAGGCTTACATTAATGAAGTTTACCTGGGACAGGATGGACGAAGATCTATACACGGGTTTGGATTGGCCAGCCAGTTTTATTTTGAACGCCCGCTGTCAAAATTAACACCTTCACAAATTGCACTGTTAGTCGCTCTGGTTAAAGGGCCTTCTTATTATGATCCGAGAAGAAACTTATTACGTGCTCATCAGCGTCGTGATCTTGTTCTGGAGCTTCTTGTTGAACAGAAAAAGCTACCAGCAGAAATGCTGGAGGCATCACAGGGTGAATCGCTGGGTGTTTTACCGCGCCGTACCAGTGGCGTCACACGTGTGCCAGCATTTATCGACCTGGTTCGGCGTCAGTTACGCCGAGATTACAGCGAAGAAGATTTAAGTACGGAAGGTTTGAATATTTTCACAACACTGGAACCTGAAATACAAAAACAAACAGAGTTGGCTGTATCTAAAAAACTGAATCAGCTTACGCGCGCGGGGATAAGTGAAGAGTTACAGGGTGCTGCAGTTGTGGTTAATGTTAGTAATGGTGAAGTGCAAGCTGTGGTGGGTGGTCGGGACCCTCGTTTCGCTGGTTTTAATCGTGCAGTTGATGCAGTGCGTCCGGTTGGCTCATTAATTAAGCCAGCAGTGTATCTCACCGCATTGCAGCGGTCAGAACAATATACGCTTGCAAGTTTAATTGATGATGGCCCTCTGGATGTTGACCTGGGTGGTGGTGAACATTGGACGCCACAAAATTATGACCATGAAAGTCATGGCATGGTATTGCTGCACGATGCATTAGCGATGTCATACAATGTATCTACGGCACGGCTAGGGTTGGAAATAGGTGTGCCAGCTGTGCTGGATACCTTGCGTGCTCTCGGTGTGGAACGGCCACTCACAGAGTATCCAGCATTATTGCTAGGTGCCGCAAACCTATCGCCCATGAATGTAGCACAGATGTATCAGACGATTGCTTCAGGTGGTTTTCACACACCGTTACGGTCTATACGTGCGATATTAACTTCTGGCGGAAAACCGTTACAGCGTTACCCTTTGTCGGTGGAGCCTGCTTTTGACAGTGTGCCAGTATTTCAATTGACTGCTGCGCTACGTGCTGCTGCTCGAGAAGGCACGGGAAAAAATATGTATCAACAATTACCGAAGGAATTAATAGTTGCCGGTAAAACGGGCACAACGGATGATCTCCGGGATAGCTGGTTTGTTGGTTTTGGCGAAAATGTTCTTGCGGCTGTCTGGTTAGGGATGGATGATAATAAACCTGCCGGTTTAACGGGTGCTGGTGGTGCACTAAAGGTGTGGAGCGAACTTATGTCGAATATAGAAGTCCATCCATTGTCTATAGTGCCACTGCAAGATATGGAATCCGCATGGATTGATCGACGAACTGGATTACTTTCTGACGAAGAATGCGCCAGTGGGGTGGAGCTTGTTTTTATAAAAGGCACAAAACCGCAGCAAGAAAGCTACTGCGAATAACTCTTTGAAGTAATACGGTATACAGTATGCGTTATGTAAAATTAATCACCATTGTTTTAAGTTTATTGTTGGCTGCCTGTGCAAGCTCGCCTCAGCCTACTACTCCCATGATGGACATAAGTTCAGAACAGGATACTCGTCGGGCCACATCATCACTGCTGGCAAAGGTCGAAATTCAGGAAGGGGCGCAAAATTGGGAGCGAGCAGCGGCATTACTGGAGCGTGCGTTGCGTATTGAGCCTCGCGATGCACAACTTTGGCATCGCCTGGCGCAGGTTCGTTTACAGCAGGGGCAATACCATTTGGCTGCGAGCCTGGCTCAGAAATCCAATGCCTTGGCGGGGGACGATGTTCAGCTAAAGGAAAAAAATACCCGTCTCGTGAAGCAGGCCAGAGCGCTAGCCAAAGAAGGATAATCGAGCATTTTCTCCCGACACTATCCACAGACTGGCTTTCAATATGCTGCTAACATAGGGTTCCCTAACATCAGCACTATTACCAAGATAATTTAACGCCACTCTTACACATTACCTCATGCAGAGTATTTCCGAATTACTGGGGACAAGCGGTCCTCTCGCCAAACATATCTCTGGATTTGCCTCACGTTCTCAGCAGCAAGCCATGGCTGAAATCGTGGCTGAAACTCTGGAAAAGGATGGCTTGCTGATTGCCGAAGCGGGAACCGGTACGGGCAAAACCTTTGCGTACCTGGTACCCGCTTTGTTGTGCGGTAAGAAGGTCATGATTTCCACTGGCACCAAAAATCTCCAGGACCAGCTTTTCCACCGCGATCTTCCCACGGTGCGAGAAGCGCTCGGCGTTTCTACTTCTATTGCTTTGCTTAAAGGGCGGGCGAATTATCTGTGTCATCACCGGCTGGAAATGCTGGAGGGTAGGCGCATGCGACCCGAGCAGCAGGATCAACTGGCGCGGATCCGAAGCTGGACTGGCCGTACCCGTAGTGGAGATACCGCAGAGCTTGGTGACATCCCTGAAGACGCGACAATATGGCCAATGGTGACATCAACCACTGATAACTGCCTGGGTAGTGAGTGTCCTGCTTATTCCGAATGTTTTGTTATGAACGCGCGCAAGGATGCACAGGCAGCAGATGTGCTGGTGGTGAATCATCACCTCTTTTTTGCTGACATGGCTCTACGGGATGAAGGCTTTGGTGAAATATTGCCCGGGGTGAATGCCTTCATTTTTGATGAAGCTCATCAATTGCCCGAAGTGGCCAGTGTGTTTTTCGGACTTAATCTTGGCGGTCGCCAGATTGTCGATTTGGGGCGCGATACGCTGGTGGAATTACACGCTGAGGCACCGGATCAGGATCTGGCACAGGCCTGTGTGACCAAACTTGAAAAATCGGTGCGCGACTTCAGGCTGGCATTGGGCACTGATACTCGGCGAGGGCCCTGGGCCAAGGTGGCAGAGTCCAGAGTCCTTATTGATGCAGCGGATGATTTACTTGCAACCCTCAGCAGACTGGAAGAGGTTCTGGAGCCGTTGGCAGAACGTGGCAAGGGACTGGAACGATGCTGGCGCCGATGCCTGGAATTACAAAAACGTTTTGGCCAGTTTGTGGATGGCTCAGAACAAAATTATATCCAGTGGTTTGAAACGCATTCGCGCAGTTTTGTGTTGCACATGACCCCCCTGGATATCCGCGAGACATTTCGTGCCTATGTCGATAAACATCGCAGCGCCTGGGTCTTTACCTCGGCCACGCTGGCGGTGGGCGACAGCTTCAAACACTTTGCCCGTAATCTCGGTATTGAAGACGCCAGAGCAGAACTGTGGGACAGCCCCTTCAATTTTGATAAACAGGCCATGTTGTACGTTCCCACCAATATGCCACAGCCCAATACAGCCGAATATACCGGTGCTGTGGTTGACGCGGCGATGCCTGTTATCGAGGCCTGTGGTGGCCGCACCTTTTTTCTGCTGACCAGCCATCGCGCTCTGCGTGAAGTGGCCGAGCGCCTGGAAGGTGAAATCGAATACCCCCTGTTGGTGCAGGGCACATTACCGCGAGCAGAATTGCTAGAGCGTTTTCGTGAATTGGGTAATGCCGTGCTGGTGGGGACCAGTAGCTTCTGGGAAGGCGTGGATGTGCGCGGCGAAGCATTGTCCTGCGTGATTATCGACAAACTACCTTTCAGTTCGCCGGGTGATCCGGTATTGCAGGCCAGACTGGATGCCATGCGCGAGCAGGGACTGAATCCCTTTTTTGATTTTCAGGTGCCTCAGGCGGTCATTACCCTCAAGCAGGGCGTGGGGCGTTTAATCCGTGACGGGAGTGACCGCGGCGTATTGATGATCTGTGACCCTCGACTATTTGGGAAATCCTATGGCCGTGTCTTTCGTAATAGCTTGCCACCCATGCCAATTACCAGGGATGTGGTAGATGTGCAGGCCTTCTTTAAATTAGGAGATAAGCAAAAAGAGGAACAGGAAAATGAGCAAATAGCTGGGTCGGCCGAGGTAGAACCAGTAAAAGAGGAAACCGTGTGATTTTACTGGCGCTGGAAACTGCCACCGAGGCTTGTTCGGCAGCCCTGGTCATAGATGGCGATATTCGCGAGCGCTTCGAGGTGGCGCCTCGGGGGCATTCACAACTCATACTGCCCATGGTTGATGAGTTGATGGCAGAAGCCGAACTATCGATTGAACAGGTGGATGCCATTGCCTTTGGTCGTGGGCCGGGAGCCTTCACCGGGCTACGCATAGCCGTAGGTGTGACCCAGGGCATCGCCTTTGGGGCTGATTTGCCCGTGGTGCCGGTATCGACCCTGGCAGCACTGGCGCAGGGCAGTGAATCAGACAGGGTGCTGGCAGCCATTGATGC
>JAUVNZ010000393.1 GCA_030599435.1 Gammaproteobacteria bacterium
AAGCTATGCCTTTTGCAGAAGAGGCCAGCAAACAACTACCGGACTACTTTATATCCGCCGATGACATCCAGCCAAAGGCACATGTGGATGTACAGGCAGCAGCTCAGAAATGGATTGACTCCAGTATTTCAAAAACCGCCAACGTGCCAACTGAATTTGCCTTTGATGAATTTAAAGACATCTATATGTATGCCTACGACCAGGGCCTGAAGGGTTGCACCACCTTCCGCTTTAATCCCGAGGCTTTCCAGGGCGTGTTAGTCAAAGAACAGGACCTGGAAAACACTACGTATAAATTTACCCTCGAAGACGGCAGTGTCGTGGAAGTAAAAGGTAATGAAGAGATTGAATACGACGGTGAAACACACAGCGCTGCTAATCTCTATGATGCATTAAAGGAAGGCTACTATGGTAAATTTTAGGGGCAAGTTTTAGCTCTTTATTTTAAGAAGGGTAAATTCTAACTTCTTAATAAATAGTCACTTAATAATAGTTTTTTATAAACAAATAAAACAAGCGGTCCGCAACGCGGGGCGGTTGTCAGGAACAGAAAAGATGGCCATTAAATTAGATAAAAAAATTGTCGCTTATAAAGTCGCTAAAGACGACGAAGAAATAACAGAAGCCCAGACACCTGCCGAGATACGAGAGGAAGGCAATGTCGTGCACATGCACGAAAAAGTGGAGCGTCCTGAAATGTTACTGGGCTCTACCTACAAAATTAAAACCCCACTGTCCGAGCACTCGTTGTATATCACCATCAACGACATGGTGCTCAATCCCGGCACCAAACATGAATTGCGCCGCCCGTTTGAAGTATTCATTAACTCCAAAAATATGGATCACTTCCAGTGGATTGTGGCCTTAACACGAATTATCTCTGCCGTGTTCCGAAAGGGTGGTGATGTCACCTTCCTGGTAGATGAGTTACGTTCAGTGTTTGACCCGCGTGGTGGATACTTCAAGAAAGGCGGTAAATACATGCCTTCACTCGTCGCCGAGTTGGGTGATGCCATTGAGTCACACATGAAACTCATTGGCCTCATTCAGGATGATGATCTTGATGAACATCAAAAGAAACTGATGGCAGAAAAACGCGCCCAGTTTGAGGCTGAAACAAAGGCTGCCAACTGTGACGATACCACAAATGATTTTCCAGCAGGTTCAGAGCTGTGTAAAAAGTGCAACACTAAGGCGATGGTGAAGATGGATGGGTGTATGACTTGTCTGAACTGTGGCGACTCCAAATGTGGTTGATTTGCGGCGTCTGAGTCGCGATGACTGCGTTGCGGCACTTTCTGAAAATGCTCACGTACTATAAGTACGCTCCGCCTTTCAGAAAGCAACACGCCTTGTCCTCACGGCTCAGTCTTGCAACTCAAGGGGGATATTTTAAAGGCAGCTTCGGCTGTTTTTTTTTAGTCTTGAAATGCCATAGAAAATTAAGGATATTATTTTGAATTTCGAACAAGTAGATATAACTGGTTCAAGATTAGTTGGCGCAATTACCGAGTTAGGTCATGTTGGCCCAAAACATCATGGCATTGTAATTGGGCGTAATGTTTTTAATGGAAAAGTGTATGTTGCTGAAAACTGTCATTCAGGATACCAGCTAGCTACTGTTGATGAATTTTCCACCCGCTACTCGCCTAATGCAGATATAAAATTATATCCAAACGATGGTAAATATCCTGATTCTGAAGTAGCTAAAAGG
>JAUVNZ010000202.1 GCA_030599435.1 Gammaproteobacteria bacterium
CATAACGGTGAAGAAAGTTGTATCGCATGCAAATTGTGTGAATCTGTTTGTCCAGCGCTGGAAATAAGCATCGACCTGGAAGAACGTGAAGATGGTACACGACGGACTACGCGTTACGACATTGATTTAACCAAATGTATTTTTTGCGGATTCTGTGAAGAATCTTGTCCTGTGGATGCCATTGTGGAAACACGACACTTTGAGTATTGCGGAGAGAGCAGGGATGACCTCTATATGACCAAGGAAAAACTCCTTGCCGTAGGGGACCGGCTGGAAAAACAAATAGCGGCAGACCGAGCAACAGATTCGAAATTCCGCTAAGCAATTTACATTAAATACAGCTTATTAAACTTTTTTATTTAAAGAAAGATAACTATAAAAATTACGACTGAATTATGACATTAGAAGAAATTATATTTTACGTTTTTGCCACAATCCTGGTTGCTTCCGCAACAATGGTTGTAACGCTACGTAACCCAGTGTTTTGCGCGCTTTCACTTGTGCTGGCTTTTTTCACCTGCGCAGGGTTGTGGATAATGCTGGAAGCAGAATTCCTGGCACTTACGCTTATCCTTGTATATGTAGGTGCCGTTATGGTGCTGTTCCTGTTCGTAGTCATGATGCTGGATATAAACCTGGCGGTACTGCGCCAGGGATTTGCGAAGTACTTACCATTTGGATTAGTGGTCGCCATACTCATGGTTGCTCAGCTTGCTTTTATCGTTGGACCAAAACAGTTCGGCATAGATCAATGGCCGAGCCCAACACCACATCCGGAAGGTTACAGCAACACCAAAGAAATTGGTTCCGTCCTGTATACGGAATATTTATACGCGTTCGAAATCGCTTCTGTAATTCTGGTGGTTGCAATTATCGCTGCTATTGCGCTTACGCTACGCCGTCGCAGGAAATTTGAATTTATGAAACCGGAACAGCAGGTCAATGTACACAGTAAAGATCGTGTTCGCATTGTTAAAATGAAAACAGAGAAACAGGGCGACTAGCTATGATATCGATTTCTCATTACTTAATACTCGGCGCAATACTATTTTGCATTAGTGTGGCGGGAATTTTCCTGAACAGAAAAAATGTCATCATTTTATTAATGGCCATTGAAATAATGCTTTTGGCGGTAAATATGAACTTTGTTGCCTTCTCTCGTTATATGGATGATATCTCGGGACAGGTATTTGTATTCTTTATTTTAACGGTTGCAGCTGCTGAAGCTGCAATTGGTTTGGCGATTCTTGTCGTTCTATTCCGTAATCGTCATACGATTAATGTTGAAGAACTGGATTCATTGAAGGGATAACGGGGTCATCTGGTAATGGAAAATATTTATCTCACCATTGTTCTTGCCCCTCTTGTCGGTGCGATTATCTCCGGCCTTTTTGGTAAGAAAATTGGCCGTGGTGGTGCACACTGGGTAACCATTATTGGTGTAGCCATTTCTTTTGTCCTGTCTGTGATGGTATTCAAGGACGTTATTTATGATGGCGCGGCTGTTTTCAATGCCACCATTTATACCTGGGGTATGAGTGATGGCATTAGTTTTGAAGTTGGTTTCCTTGTCGATAGTCTGACCGCTGTCATGTTGGTCGTTGTAACCTTTGTTTCCTTTATGGTGCATATCTACACCATTGGTTATATGAGTGATGATGACGGCTACCAGCGCTTCTTTAGTTACATCTCTTTATTTACCTTTTCCATGCTCATGCTGGTCATGTCGAATAACTTCATGCAGTTGTTCTTTGGTTGGGAAGCGGTGGGACTGGTCTCCTACCTGCTGATTGGTTTCTGGTTTAAAAAAGAAACCGCCATCTTTGCCAACATGAAAGCCTTTCTTGTTAACCGGGTAGGGGATTTCGGCTTCCTGCTGGGTATTGCTGCGATCTTGATGTACTTCAACAGCCTGGATTACGCCGATGTTTTCGCGGCAGCGCCATCAATGGCAGGCCTGACGATTGAAGTCATTCCCGGCAGTGAATGGTCGTTGATGACCGTCATTTGTATTTTATTGTTCATTGGTGCCATGGGTAAGTCTGCGCAGGTTCCGTTGCACGTATGGCTTCCCGATTCGATGGAAGGCCCAACTCCCATCTCTGCATTGATCCATGCTGCAACGATGGTCACCGCCGGTATATTCATGGTGGCACGTATGTCGCCGTTATTTGAGCTTTCAGAAACAGCATTAAGTTTTGTCATCGTAATCGGTGCAATTACGGCACTGTTTATGGGCTTGTTGGGTATTATCCAGAATGATATCAAACGGGTTATTGCGTATTCCACCTTGTCACAACTTGGTTACATGACGGTCGCGTTAGGGGCTTCCGCTTATGCAGCTGGTATATTCCACTTGATGACCCATGCGGCATTTAAAGCCTTACTGTTCCTGGCAGCGGGCGCCGTGATTATTGGCATGCATCACGAGCAGGACATTCGCAAGATGGGCGGCCTGAAAAAATACATGCCGATTACCTACTGGTGCATGTTAATAGGTTCACTGGCATTAATCGGCTTTCCTGGATTTGCCGGGTTCTTCTCCAAGGATGCCATTATCGAAGCCGTACATCATTCATCAATCGCGGGTTCATCCTTTGCCTATTTCTCTGTTGTAGTGGGCGTGTTTATCACTGCCTTCTACAGCTTCCGTATGTTCTTCCTGGTCTTCCATGGCGAAGAAAGAATGGATGCACACACCAAAGAGCATTTACACGAAGCGCCCAAGGTCGTCACGATACCACTCATCATGTTGGCCATTCCTTCGGTGATCGCCGGCGCTATTTATATTGAGCCCATGTTATTTGGTGATTTGTTCAACGATTCCATCGTTGTAAAACCTGTCCACGATGTCCTTCACACGATAGGCGAAGATTTTCACGGTGTATGGGGCTTTGTACTACACGGAATGATGCAACCACCGTTCTTCCTGGCAATGGCTGGCCTGATCTCATCCTGGTATCTCTATCTGAAACGACCAGATATTCCAGAGATGCTGAAAGAAAAGCTGAGTCTGGCTTACACGATACTGGATCACAAATATGGCTTTGATGATTTCAATCAAAAGTTTTTCGCAGGCGGTTCAATCGGGATAGGTCGCCTGTTTTGGAATATCGGCGATATAAAGATTATTGACGGAACCATGGTCAATGGTTCTGCAAAAGCCATAGGCTGGATTTCAGGAAAAATTCGGGTCGTGCAAACTGGTTATCTTTACCACTATGCATTTGTGATGATCATTGGCTTACTGGGTTTGATTAGTTACATAACATTTTTTAATAAATAAGAATAATAAAGGTTGTTGTATATGTTGGCTGATTTTCCTCTTCTAAGTATAGTTACCTGGACACCGATTATAGGCGGTGTGCTTGTGCTGTTTGCAAATAAAGAAGAGCAGGTTGGTTTGGCAAAAATGCTGGCGCTTGCTGTAGCTGTCCTGACATTTTTGCTAACAATACCGCTTTACACGAGTTTTGATACCACCACGTATCAAATGCAGTTTGTGGAAATGGCTTCATGGATCCCTCTCTTTAACATTAATTACCATCTGGGTATCGATGGTATTTCAATGCCATTAATACTTTTAACCTCATTTACAACCGTCCTGGTGGTTCTTGCAGGGTGGGAAGTGATTAAATACCGCGTCGCACAGTACATGGCGGCATTCTTGATCATGAATGGCTTGATGATCGGTGTATTCTCCGCATTAGATTCCATGCTGTTTTATGTTTTCTGGGAAGCCATGCTCATCCCGATGTTTTTAATCATTGGTATCTGGGGTGGTGAACGCCGTGTGTACGCAACCATAAAGTTCTTCCTGTATACCTTTCTTGGTTCAGTTTTCATGTTA
>JAUVNZ010000323.1 GCA_030599435.1 Gammaproteobacteria bacterium
TCCTCGCACCCTGGATCTGGATATATTGCTTTACGACGACCGTATTATCGAAAGTCCCGAACTTACAGTCCCGCACCCGGGGCTGTATGAACGTAACTTCGTCCTGTATCCTTTGGCAGAGATTGCGCCCAACCTGAATATACCTGGGTTAGGGCAGTTAAGTGGATTATTGAGCAGCTGTGAGCGCGGTAGTCTGGAAAAATTGACCCATTTACAACAACAGAAATTGAGTTAGACGTACATGAATTCTGTGGACATTCCCCGCTATATAGTCATCGAAGGACCTATCGGAGTTGGCAAAACCAGCCTCGCCAGGCGGCTGGCGGAAGACTTCGGGGGTGAATTGTTGCTGGAAGACGCAGAAGAAAATCCTTTTCTGGAACGTTTTTATCGTAACCCTCGCCATGCGGCTTTACCTACGCAATTATTTTTCCTGTTTCAGCGATCGCGTCAAATGCAGGAGTTGCGACAGTCAGATATGTTTTCACCAGTGCGCGTTGGAGACTTTTTACTGGAAAAAGATCGTCTGTTTGCACAACTTACTCTGGATGATGACGAGTTGGGTCTTTACGAACAGATTTATGACAACCTAACACTGGATGCGCCCAAGCCGGATTTGGTGATTTATTTGCAGGCACCCGTGGAAGTATTATTGGATAGAGTTAAAAAACGTGGCCGTAACTTTGAACGTTTCATAGAAACTAATTATCTGGAACGTATCGTGGAAGCTTACACACGTTTCTTTTATTACTATACTGATACTCCCTTGTTGATTGTTAATGCCACAGATATTGATCTGGTCGATAAAGTACAGGACTACGATTTATTGGTAGAACAGTTGCGCAAAGTGCGCACGGGACGCCATTATTTTAATCCTGGTTCCTTTGACTTGTAGGGAATGATTTATAAAGAGATGATTTATAAGTGTGTGATCTGTAACGCCTGGTTGTACAAACTGTCCTGCACTACAGAAGGTTAGTAGGACACCGGAGGCCAAATGAGCCGCATTACCGTTACCACTCTTCGTAAAATGAAACAGGCTGGTGAGAAAATCGCCTGCCTTACTGCGTATGACGCTAGTTTCGCCCAAATTTTAGAAGAAGCTGGCGTAGAAATTCTATTGGTGGGTGATTCTTTGGGAATGGTTGTTCAAGGGCAGGACAGCACCTTGCCTGTTACATTGGGTGACATGATATACCATACGCGCATCGTTAGTGGTGTAAGCAAAACAGCATTGGTAATGTCGGACATGCCGTTTATGAGTTACGCCACACCACAGCAAGCCCTGTTTAGTGCCGGTCGGTTACTTAAAGAAGGTGGCGCCCACATGGTCAAGTTGGAGGGTGGAGAAGCGATGGTAAAAACCGTACGTGAGCTCACCAGTCATGGCATTCCAGTATGCGCTCATTTGGGTTTGTTGCCGCAATCGGTAAATAAAATGGGTGGGTATAAAGTACAGGGGCGTGATGAAAATTCTGCCCATGACATGATTGTAGATGCCCGCGCCATGGAAGATGCAGGTGCAGACCTTTTGGTTCTTGAATGTGTGCCGTCAACATTAGCGGCGGAAATTTCATCTGCATTGGAAATTCCCGTTATTGGTATTGGTGCTGGGTCTCAGTGTGATGCACAGGTGCTTGTACTGTATGACATGTTAGGCATCACGCCGGGTAAACGGCCGAAATTTACAAAAGATTTTATGCAGGAAGCAAAAGACGTTAGTGGTGCAGTTTCGGCTTATGTTCAAGCAGTCAAAAGTGGCATTTTCCCATCAGACGAACAAAGTTTCTAACGTATTGATTTTTAGCGTCTATAATTAGTTTTATAGTACGGGTTTTTATTTATTTTTTACGTCCCTATGCCCATGCAAACTATTTCTACCATTGCTGAGTTACATGAAATTGTTCTTCAATGGCGAGAGGCCGGAGAACGTATTGCTCTGGTGCCTACCATGGGTAATTTACATGAAGGTCACTTGCGTTTGGTTGAAGAGGCGCATACCAGGGCCGAACGTATTGTCGTTAGCATTTTTGTTAATCCCATGCAGTTTTCAGATGCCCGCGCTGGTGCCGGTGATTATAAAAATTATCCACGTACCCTGGAGTCAGACCAGGAAAAATTATTAAACATGGCTATTGATGTCGATTTGTTATTTACGCCGTCAGTGGATGAGGTGTACCCAAACGGTATTGAAAATGAAGCACGGATAGAAGTGCCTGGAATTTCAGATATTCTATGTGGTGAGTTTCGCCCCGGCCATTTTGCGGGAGTGGCTACCATTGTTGCCAAGTTATTTAATATGGTGAAGCCTGATGTGGCCATTTTTGGCGAAAAAGACTACCAGCAACTTCTGGTTATTCGCCGTTTAGTTTCTGACTTATGTTTTCCGATTGATGTTATTGGAGTGCCTACTGTTCGTGAGCATGACAGATTAGCCATGAGTTCCCGCAATCAATATCTAACCGATGAAGAACGTCATAAAGCAGCAGCCCTTAACCACGTTTTAGTGGAAGCAAAACACAACATAGAAAATGGGCTGTCTGATTATCCGGCGTTAGAAAAAAATGCAATAAGA
>JAUVNZ010000008.1 GCA_030599435.1 Gammaproteobacteria bacterium
TGACTATTTACAGTGATATCCCCGCCCATCAAACGACAAATATTTCGACTAATGGCTAACCCCAGACCAGACCCTCCAAATACACGTGTCGTAGATTCATCCGCTTGAGTAAATGCCCGGAATAATTTTTCCTGTTGTTCTTTACTGATACCAATACCAGTATCTTTAATGCGAACAACAATCCAGCCTGTCTCTACACCCGTGCCTGGTGCCATTTCACGATTGACCTTTAATGAAATTATTCCATCGCGGGTAAATTTTGCGGCATTACCTAAGATATTAATCAATGTTTGCCTAAATTTTGAGACATCAATATGGATGCTGCCCAAACCTGCATCACAACTCACCACAAGATTATTATTATTAGTTGTAATTAAAGGCTGTATTGTGTCGACTACCTCATCAATTAATTCTGGAAGATTAGCATCTTCCAGATATAGCTCGGTTTTACCAAGTTCAATTCTCGACAAATCAAGTATGTCGTTAATTAACGACAATAGGTGGCGGCCAGCAGTCTGAATCCTGGAAAGATCCTCTTTCTGCGTATGATCCTTCTTCTTTTCTGCATTTTCATACAACATCTCACTGTAACCAATTATTGCATTAAGAGGCGTCCTTAATTCATGGCTCATGTTTGCAAGAAATTTACTTTTTTCATAGCTTGCGGCTTCAGCTTCCAGCTTTTCTTCTAATGCCAGTTGTGCCATTTTGTGCTCTTCTGCCACATCTTTATCGCGCTGCTTCAAACGAATAAATAATTGTTGTACTGCGCGCCAAACCTGTCCAATCTCAGATGTCATTTTATAATTCGTCGCTGGTATTTGTACGTCTTTATCTAAGTCAGTAACGCCTAAGGTGTTAGATAACTCATTTAGTGGTTGCAATAGTTTTCGCACCCAAAGCTGCAAAAACAATAACAACATAATCGCAACTGCCAGGATCCAGGCAATTTCTGATCTCACATCAATCATTAAACGCTGGTAATACGCATCACTATATTCCAGAGTTACACTGCCTAATAAATCCATCGTACTCGGTGAAAACAATGGTGTCTCAGCACGAAACGGTTCAACAGCTGAGGGAGAGTTGTTTCGTCTTTCTATAACGGTACCATCAATAAGATTTATAGAAATTCTTACCACGATCGGTTCATTGCTCGAGTGATCTTTTAGCAAAGACAAGCGGTTTAATACATTTTCAAGTGCTTGCTTATCATTGTTATCCAGGGCAGCTTCCAAAATTTCAGTATAAGGGCTTATCAACAATTCTACTTCAGACTGTTCATTCGCTTTCAATGTGGGCGCGACAACGAATACCCAATAATAAATAATTGCAGACATACTTAGCAAAACCACAGCAAACATTGCGATGGAAATACGCGAAACAAGACTAGGAAATATATTATTCATAGCGTTTTGACATCTTCATCAATAACGCATTAATAACGATTTTGGAACGCTTAAGAGCCTGTATGTTGAAATAAGGTTTTACTCTGTTGGTCACCGATATACCTACAGCCACTCCGCGCTCAACATCACCCGTGAACGGTGAAAAAACAATACAACTACTTTTTTCAGCAATTGCGGCAACTTTTTTCAAATCATCATCACTTAATCGCTCTGAAAGAAAAATTGCCGTTGGTTTTGATTCAGGAGTAATGTTGTCCAGAAACTTTTGAATGCCAACAGTACTGGCTGTCACGCCCATACCTCCAATATTTTTATTTTTTGAAATGAGCAACTCAGCCAGGGACTGCGCTCTGTCTTTGTCTTCACGGTAAAGAAACGTCAGCTTTACCTTATTTTCAGCGTTTAATTTTGACCGGAAATTATTATCTACGGCGACAATACGTGGAAATATAGACAACGAAATATCTACGCGGCGGTTTTCTTCTTCGTCAGCGTAACCTAAATTGTCAGCAGCAACGCCCATAACAACAAACAAAATAGCAATAACAAAATATTGCGCGCACAAGACATTATTTGGCAACACTTTTGCCAACAGCGTCCTGGAAGAATTTTCCTTATTTTTAGAAAAACCTAAATGCATTTATTTTCTCGTTAAGAGATGGGATAAATTTCACTAAAACCTCATGTCTGCCTGTAACCAGAATTCACGGCCCGGTCTCGGATAATCTTCTTCATAGGCAGGAAGTAATTGTGGTACTGATGCAACAAAGAACACCATTGGTGCCGGATAAATAATCTCCTCGTCGAATAAATTTTTTACACCCGCACGTAGCGTGATGCCACTTTTTACAAAATTACTGGCAGACACCGTAAGGTCTAAAACCTGGTAACCTTCCAGACTGTTTCGTGGATCACCTGATTCACGTTTTCTCTCACCAACATACCGGTACTGCGCGGAAACACTGTAGTTATTTGTGGGGTGATACATTACTCCAACATTACCCGTAAACATTGCGACATTAGCAATCAGTTCATTGGTTGTATCATTCCAGGGATGTACATAGCTGGCACTCGCATCCACCTTAATTTGCCGGCCAAAATTCCGGATATACTCCAGCTCCACACCTCGGGTATGTGCCTCATCCTGATTTGCGTAAGCACCTGAATCTATGACAATCAAATCGTGCATATCTGCAAAAAAAAGAGTTCCCCGTAATTTGTTTACTTCATCATTAAAAATGTAGGCGAGCTCATAGGTTGTCATGTGTTCAGATTCAATGTCCGGATTACCACTGACTACCGGATTATTTCTAGTGGCCGTTTCAATAAAGGCTGGGGGCCGAAATGCCTGCGCATATTGCGCCTTTATTGTTTGATGTTCTTTAAGATGGTAGACCGCTGCAATACGAGGACTAAGTGCCTGACCTACATCATCATAAGAATCAAAACGTAATCCTGCCGTCATAGTAAGACGATCATTAAGTGAAAACTGATCCTGCACGAACATTCCATACACCAAACGTGTTAAGCCTTCATCAAGCCAATTTTCTGCGCCACTGTATTTTGCTAATGGTACTGGTGTTGGTGGTATTGCATTTGGGTCATAGTTACGTTCGGCAAAAGTCTCGCCCTGACTGGTATACATCACTTCCACACCAGCCAGGATGTCGTGTTTGTCCCAGCCCTTATAATTGAAATCTGCACCGGCTCGGTATTTACGTTCCTCATAATTCGGACTGCCAAGCATGCCATTAGGAAACGAGCCAAAAATGCTGGCGGGGTAAAGTTCGTGTAACCCCGAGTCCAGTTTGTAATCATGCCAGCCCAGGTAAACATTCATATCGAGATCAGGTGATAACTCCCATTTAGTCTCTGCGTTCACCGTATACAGACTGACCTCACGCATGATTTTGGAGTTATAGGAAGGCAACGCATGAGCAAGTCCGAAGAAATCGCCTGTATCAACTTTAACAAACTGAACTGATAAACTTGTGTCACGGAATTTCGATTGAAATATTACTGAGGTATCTTGCTCTTTTTCATTACTAGTCCCCGGCGCATTGGACAAAACGGAGAAAGGAGAATTACGTAAGACGTCTCGCCCGGCCTTAACACTATCACCTTCAATCCAGGTTCTGGAAAAACTCAGACTCATTGATAAATCTCGTTCGTCGGGCTTTCTAACCAGAACTCCACTTGCAGTAGTTGTCCCTAAACTTCCGTAACGTACAAAAACACGGTTGTTGTCACTACGCGTAACAATGTTAATGACGCCACTAAAAGCAAACTCACCATAAATTGCTGAACCAGGACCACGAATGATTTCAATACGATCAATTATTTCAGTCGGTATACGCAATGCCGTAGTCGCCACACTCAACGTGGCATTAAATGGGACACCATTTAAAAGTACTTTGACTTTGCCAGATGCAAAGGCTGTGGCTATACCACGTATGAATACCTGGGTCTGCCCATCGCTGGTTAGTGAAAGCTCTACACCGGGTATCAGTGCCAATGCATCAACCACAGAGACAACGCCACGAGCTAATAGATCATCGCCGTAAAGAACCGAAACCATGCCTGGCACAAAATCGATGTTCATTTTTGTTTTAGTAGCTATCTCAGTCTCTTGGTCTAAAGCCTGTAACAGATCCTGAAGCGCCGCTTCCGAAGCTGCATCACTTTCTGCTGCCTGCAAACCCGCCGACGTAATAGAAATTGATAATCCAATCGATATCACCCACAGTGTTTTCCACAACCTTCTAATGGCTGAGCCCATTAAAGTGGTATCTATAATTTTGTATCCGTGTTTCATTTTTTTGGTCCAAATCTGTGTGGTCAAAAAGCTGAAGACGCAAAAGCGGCCCCAGCATATTTCCTCGGGGCCAGTCGCAAAACAAATATAAAGCTACTCATTGGTTTCTCGGCAAAAATTGAAAAAACTTGAGGCCTGAGACTGACGGAGAATAGCTGGAAACCCGCTAAGGTATTGAGGTTGGGGCAAATTATGTCTGGCAAGTTAAAGGGAGCCGAAGCTCCCTTTAATTTGATGTAAATGACTACTTCAGCTGCTAATTTGGGATCATCCAATAGCACTCTGGGCGGCTGCAACAGCCACCCCGCTCTGAATGGGAGCCCCCATATCTGTCAATACCGTATCCAGTGCACCCAGACAGAACATCACATTTTTGGTATTACTGGCATGTCCCATCAGGCCAATACGCCAGACCTTGCCCGCCAGAGCACCCAGGCCGGCACCAATTTCCAGGTTGAATTCATTGAGCAAACGCCCACGTACGGCGGCCTCATCTACACCTTCGGGAATGGTCACTGCATTTAGCTGAGGCAGACGAGCTTCCTCAGGCACAATAAAGGACAGACCCATAGCTTCAACGCCCGCACGCAATATCTGATGATTTTTCTGATGTCGAGCCCAGGCATTCTCCAGACCTTCTTCTTGTAAAATAACCAACGCCTCGTGCAGGCCATACAAAGCATTAATGGGCGCAGTATGATGGTAGGCACGTTTGGCGCCCTCGCCCCAGTAACCCATTACCAAATTCAGGTCCAGAAACCAGCTTTGTACTGACGCTTTCCGCGATTTAATGCGTTCTATAGCTGCTGCATTAAAGCTTACCGGCGATAATCCGGGTGTACAGGACAGGCATTTCTGGCTTCCGGAGTAGATGGCATCTACTTCCCATTCATCCAGCTTTATTGGCGTGCCGCCAAGAGAAGTCACTGCATCCACAATCACCAGGCAATCGTGCTCATGTGCAAGTTTGGTCAGTGTTTCAACATCCGACTGAGCACCTGTGGAAGTTTCCGCGTGCACAAAAGCAACCGTACTGGCCTGTGGATTGGCCTTCAGAGCTTCCGCAAGTTTATTGGGATCCACGGGCCTACCCCAGTCGTCTTCCACTATCACTGGCGTGGCACCACAGCGCTCGACATTTTCTTTCATCCGGGCACCAAATACACCGTTTTGACAGACGATTACGGTATCACCCGGCTCTACCAGATTAACAAAACAGGTTTCCATACCCGCCGAACCCGGCGCTGATACCGGGATGGTTAACTCATTTTTAGTCTGAAAAGCATACTGCAGCAGGCTTTTCATCTCGTCCATCATGGCCACAAACTGTGGATCCAGATGGCCAATAGTGGGTCGCGCCAGGGCACTCAATATGCGTGGATGCACATCTGAAGGGCCCGGGCCCATAAGGGTGCGTACGGGTGGAACAAAGGATGAAACATTTGGTGACTCAGTGGACATATTCGTTGATCTCTTTGTTAACAAAAAATACTAGCAGGGAAAATAAAGCATAAAAAATGGCTCGCCAGTATAAGGGGCGAACCACGCATGCCACAACATATAGTTGAGTGATTTTATCGGTTATTGGGTCTGCTGACAATCTGCCAGTAATTCAACCCAGTGTTGCACTGGCAAAGAAGCTCCTTTTTTTAAATGCTGCAAACAACCAATATTGGCGCTGGTTATCACATCTGGTTGATTAGCTTGTAAAGCGGTCAGCTTATTCATGCGCAAGGGTTCAGCCAGTTCCGGATTCAAAATGGAATATGTGCCTGCCGAACCGCAACATAGATGGCTATCGCTAACAGGCAATGTTTCGAACCCCCACCGTCTTAGGATACCCTCCACCACACCGCCCAGCCCTAAGCCATGTTGCAAAGTACAGGGAGCATGAAACGCAACCCGTACTTTTTTATCTTTTTTCGCCAGCCTTTCAGGCAGTGCTTCTTCCTGATTCAGAATTTCGGAAATATCTCTGGTTAGCGCTGAAATTCGTCTGGCTTTTTTAGCGTATTGATTATCCCTACGTAAGTAATACCCATAATCTTTGACCTGCACACCACAGGCGCTGGCCGTACAAACAATCGCTTCCACACCCTGCTCTACATGTGGCCACCAGGCATCTATATTGAGACGCATAAAGTGTTCTGCTTTTTCAGTTTTAGTAAGATGTTGATCCAGCGCACCACAGCAGGCTTCACCCTTTACACGGATAACGCTGATCGAACACATATCCAGCACTTTTGCTGTCGCTGCATTTATCACAGGATCTATAACCTGTTGCACACAACCCTGTAGCAAAATTACCTGGCGTGAGTGTTGCACCTCAGGCCACGCTGCCCTTAAAGATGATGATGACGATTGGGCGGGCAACGCATTGCGCAAAGATGCGGGCAATAAGAACTGGAGCAATTTGGCTGCATTTAATCCCACTCTAAATCGAGCTGGCTGAGATAAAAAACTACTCAAAACCCAACGAAATATTTTATCAAACAGGGGACGTGAAACTTTTTGTTCTATTTGTTTGCGACCAATATCCAGCAAGCGACCGTATTCAACGCCAGACGGACAAGTCGTTTCACAACTACGACATGTTAAACAACGGTCGAGATGTAAAAGCGTAGCAACACCTTCTTCCTGATTTTTCTGTTGATTGTTGCCCTGATTCTCATTTTGGTTTTCAAACAACTGTTTAATTAAATATATACGTCCACGCGGGCCATCCAGTTCATCGCCAGTTAATTGATAGGTTGGGCAAGTTGCATTACAAAAACCACAATGCACACAACGACGCAAAATTGCATCAGCCTCACGGCCAACTTCGCTGGACAACAATGAAGTAGAGAATTGCGTTTGCATACTATAAGTTGCCGATACTAAATATCTTCATACAATCGTCCGGGGTTTAAAATATTTTTTGGATCAAAGGTCTTTTTCAAGCGTTTATGCAAAGCATGCAAGCCTGATGAAAGTGGCTGCAATTGAGCACCTTCTGGTTGATATAAAGTAGCGTGCCCATCAAGTTTGGTAGCAGCGGATTGAACTTCATCAGTGGAAGCCTGTGTTTTTAACCAGCGTTGCGCACCACCCCAATCTATTAAACAGGAACCCGGCAAGTTTAAGACCGCCGAGGCGGGTGGTAATGACAAACGCCACAATGAGTCTACCTGCTCGAGATCTGCCTGCTCGGTACCCGCCTGCTCAAAAAATTCCAGTTTTCGTTCACGAAGGTCTTTCCAGAATTGCTGGCTTTCGTGTATGTTTTCGCCGCCAATTTTCAGAGCAGCTGCTTTAATTGCGGACTCAACACCAGATAAACGCAACCAGAGTTGTCCTTCTTGTTGCTGATTGATTTCTTGCGGAACATAACAGGCAGCCGACAAAGGTACCGATTTCCCCGCCCATAGATTCATAGTTTTAATCGCGTGCTGCTCGCTCATTTCCAGACACAAAGTAGACTCACACTCTGGAACAGGAAGTACTTTGAGTGATACATCCAGCAGTACACCTAACGTCCCTTGTGCTCCAACCATCAAACGTGAGACATCGTAACCCGCAACATTTTTCATCACCTGGCCACCAAACTTCAGAATTTCACCACGGCCATTAATTATTCGCGCACCCAACACAAAATCCCGCGCTGCACCCACATAAGGTCGGCGTGGGCCGGACAAACCACAGGAAAGTGTTCCACCGATTGTTGCATGTCCATTTATATGTGAATCTAAATGAGGAGGCTCAAAGGCTAACATCTGACCCGATTCTGCAAGTTGCGTTTCAATTTCGTCCAGTGATGTTCCGGCACGAACGGTTATCACCAGCTCGGATGGAGCATGCTCAATAATGCCGTGATGTTCGAGCACACAAAGCGGCTTTCCTGCTACCGACCTTGCTTCAAGCGACTTACTGCCACTGCCGGTAATGCAAAGCGATGTAACTTCGTCAAAAGCTTTACGCACCTGAGCTGCCAAATGTTTGCTGCAATCAATATCAGAAGTAACAACATTCATGCTTAAAATCTATCTAGCTCTGGAAATGGCAGCTCACCATTATGAACATGCATGGCGCCAAACTCTGCACAACGATGCAAAGTCGGCACAGCTTTACCCGGGTTAAGTAGATTGTGTGGATCGAAAGCAGACTTGATAGCATGCATTTGTGTTAACTCTGCTGAATTAAATTGCACGCACATCTGATTTATTTTTTCGATGCCTACACCATGTTCGCCAGTAATACTCCCGCCCATCTGTATACATAACTCAAGAATTTTCCCACCCATTTCTTCCGTACGCTCTAGCTCGCCCGACTTATTGGCATCGTAAAGGATCAGTGGATGCAAGTTTCCATCACCTGCATGAAACACATTAGCTACAGGCAAATTATATTCACGGGATAAGTTACCAATTCCTGTCAGAACTTCAGGTAAATGGTGACGAGGAATAGTGCCATCCATACAGTAATAGTCAGGTGCTTTTCTACCCATGGCGGGAAATGCTGCCTTGCGTCCCTTCCAGAATGTTAGCCGCTCTGCCTCTGTTTTCGCCGTGCGAACTTCAGTGGCACCGTGTTGGTTAAGCAAACCTCTTACAGTATGAATTTGTTCAGAAACTTCCTCATTAGTGCCATCCAGTTCACAAAGTAAAATGGCTTCGGCATCGCGCGGATAACCTGCATGCACAAAATCTTCCGCCGCTTCGATGGCGAGTCTATCCATCATCTCCAGTCCAGCCGGAATAATGCCTGCGGAAATAATGCCACTCACTGCAGCACCAGCCTCAGCCACATCATCAAACGCTGCCAACATTACCTGTGCACGCTCTGGTTTGGGCAACAACCTTACAGTGACTTCTACAATAATGCCCAATAAACCTTCTGATCCCGTCATCAGCGCCAATAGATCATAACCAGGCGCGTCCATAGCCTCGCTGCCAATTTCCAGCAAGTCGCCATCGACAGTCACAACGGTGAGTTTTTTAATATTGTGTACGGTCAGTCCATATTTAAGACAGTGAACACCGCCAGCATTTTCTGCCACGTTGCCACCAATCGTGCACGCGATCTGAGAAGATGGATCCGGCGCATAATACAAATCAAGCTCATCCACTGCTTCTGAAATTGCAAGATTACGCACACCGGGTTGCACACGAGCGGTGCGATTTTCGGAGTCAACATCTAGGATTCGATTAAATTTGGCGAGACTCAACAACACCCCATCTTCGATGGGTAACGCGCCACCGGAAAGTCCCGTGCCTGCACCTCGTGCTACTACGGACACTTGATGTTCAGAACATAGCCGCATTATTTTTTGCACCTGTTCAACCGTTTCTGGCAACACCACCAGCAACGGCAAACGGCGATAAACAGACAGGCCATCGCATTCGTAAGGGCGACGCTCCTCCTCTGAAGCTAAAACCGATTCAGCTGGCAAAAACTGCAGAAACAGTGCGGCTAAATTGATATGTTGCTCTCCCATTGGTAAACCTTTTCAATACACTTCCTATGGCTTCTTTCTGCCACTTATTATAAAGGTGAGTATACGGGGTGAGATTTTCACACATCAACCATAATTTATTAAGGATATCGAGATAAGGAGTACTAATTCGAGGCAGGAGCGAGCTTCATTTAGCCGATCTTTGAAGTTCCATAACTTTTTTAACCAGGGCATCTTCATTCCAGTTTCGCGTACCGATAGCTCTATATATAATTTTACCTTGCGGACTAATCACATAAGTTGTTGGTAAACCTATCACCGGGTATTTATTGGTTACGCCTGAATCACTATCCAGCAATAATGGGAAACTAACCGGGTAATCGGCGGTAAAAGTGAAAATGGTGTCTGCATCTTCTCCCACATTAATACCCAATATAACCACGCCTTTATTTTTTACCCTTTCCCAAACTTTTTCCATGGCTGGCAGCTCAAATCGACACGGCGGACACCACGTCGCCCAGAAATTCACAATGACAATTTTCCCACGATACATTGCTAACGTGTGCCGTCGACCATCAACATCCATTAAATCGAAATCAGCGGCTATTGGCGTGCCTTTTACAGGGTGTAGTGGCTCTTTTCCTCCTGCTACTGCTGCTCCTGAAAATATAGCCAGGATAAACAGTAGTATTAAAAATACTCTCAGAGATCGATTCAGCCTGGAATAAGTATTTTTCATTTTATGAATCACCTTAACTATGTTACTGCGTCTTTCTATTGTTCAGCAGGCGGCGGAATATAAACATCTTTGGCGCATTGCAAATTTTTAATCGTAGCAGTTTGTTCTTTTCCGTCGAGCGCCCAGAAGATTTTTAGATCGAACATCTCACCATGCGGAATTTTATAAACCATCATGCCCCAGTTGTAGTCTGCTGGTTGATACTGCTGACGCGTTGGCAACAATGACCATTTAAAAGCAATCCGCTGTGGCTTTTTTGCTTCACGCTGCTTCCATATAGTCTGCCATTCTTCACGTAATACGGGGGACTCTTGCTTGTTCTTATATATAGCTAGCCATTTACTTGCATCATACTGGATCAGATGTTGGCTACCTGCAGAAGCTGTGTTAGTAAATATGTTTTGAAAAACACAATAGCTCGCAACAAATTCAGTATCTTCTTTACTAAAACCACGCCCAGAAAAATATGCCCGTGTCTGATCTGGCAAACGCTGTACTATTCGAAAAGTCATGGCATCAGCATGTAGTTCCCAGTAGGGTAAATGAGCCAACTCATCTATACCGGTAACAACTTCAGACATCGCCACACTACTGGCCGTCACTAAAACCCAAAAAGTGAATATTTTTTTCATAGGTTGTGGCTGTGGGTATCCATTATTGGTTTAGGTATGGTAAAGACGCATGCACAGCCCGAGAGTTCCGACCATTCAATAAAAAACACTGGTTTAATGTAGTTTTGCTAGCTCAGGTCCAGCCGTTCCAAAACCTGATGTTTGGTACGAATAAAGTCAGAATGCTTGACGTATAGCAAATCAGAAATCTTACGCACCAGATGCTCCTCGTACATCTCCAGCTCATTATCGGCATAAGCGATTTCCCACAGCATTTCTACAATCTGAATTTTTTGTTCCTTTGAGAAACCCTTGTTAATTAATGAAGTAAACGCGTGATAACAGGCGGCATCCTGCGCCTCTTCCTCGGCGAGGTTTATCAGCTTTGTGGTTTCAGCTTCGGAAAGCCCGAAAGTACGACGAATTCCTGCTGCAAGAACCTCTAGCTCTTCAGATTTTACGTGGTCATCAACTCGCGTCATTTCGATGAGCAAAGCAGCTGTCGACAAATGCAGCCGATGCTCAGAAGAAACGGTATCTTTATCATCGGAACTGAGATATTTATCAAAAAACTGTTTAAAGTGATCAATCATAACGAGTTAATATAGGCCGTAATAATAGAAAAAGACTGTAATAAATACCGGATCAGAGACACAAACTACCGTAGCCAGAAGTGAAAGCCAAGTTATATGCGGGTCTTTTCTACAACATACTATGCAAGATTTAAAATTTTCACCGTAAAACAATATTTTCGGAATCAAATATGCATTTTCCAAAAAACGTTTATTTAAACCTAACCTTTATTTTTTTATTATTTCAAGCAGGCGTTGTGCAAGCGACACCTCAAGATGATGTTAATGATATTCTCGCTCAGAAGCAGGCGCCCTTTGGCGTGGTATTTGAAGTGGTGGAAGGTGATGATGATGCTTTGGAATGGGCTATACCGGACATAAATACGTTTGTTAAACAGTTGAGAAAACGTTTCCCGGATATTGGTCTTGCCGTAGTCACTCATGGCTCAGAACAATTTGGACTAATGACTTCCGAACAAAAAGAAATGCCCGAGGTACATAAAACAGTGCGGTCACTAGTCGCTAGTGATGTGCCTGTTCATGTTTGCGGTACACATGCCTCCTGGTATGGCAAAGATGCCAAAGACTTCCCAGATTATGTTGATGTATCACCAGCAGGCCCAACTGAAATTAATAATTATGAAGAAATGGGATATGCCCTGGTCCGTGTCGAACAACCATAACTAAACACACATAGTTAAACACGGTTAATACTGTAATTACTCCAGCAATAAACTAAAGCACCTAAAACCGTGCCGCTCCTGATGCCATTAATAAACACAACATCAATTTATTACGCTTAATTTTAATGTAAGCCTTGATGTCGGCTAAAATGCAGCTCCAACACGGGGTAATCATTAATCCAATTATCATACGAAAATAACCTCCATGAGAAACAGCATTACTGTAGTTCCTATTACGCCCGCAGCAATGATGTAACCAACATACCACATCAGACTTTTTGCCTGCTTTGGTGACGTTATAATTTCATCAGCAAAATCATCATCCATAGAATGTCGCCTTATGCCATAGTCCATAAAACACCCCTATTTTTTACACTATTTTTTATGGTTATTTTTACTTGCCCCACATTCAATATGGCAAAGAATAATACTTGAGTCATTTACTTTTTATGTTGAACACATGCTTCGTTATAGGTTTTCACAATAACTAAGACCACAAAAAAGTTAGGGTCGAAGTTGGAAATAACCTGTTTAAACAGGTCTATTTTAAACAAATCACGAAAAATAGTGGAGAAAACAGAAATGTAACAAGCTAAAACTAATAGTTCTGGTAACACAATCACAATAATTAGTGATAAACGGATATAACAGTTAAAAATAACCAACACAATCTAAAACACAAAAAAGAATAAATATATTAGGAATTAGCTCACAAAGTGAAAATATACATTTCAAACACAACTTATAGATTTGCTGTGACTTTGTGTTCTCCTATCCGCAATAGGCTGGGTAACAGTATTAACGTGAACACCGTGCTGACAGACATACCACCAACGATTACCGCTGCAAGTCCGCGATAAAGCTCCGTACCTGCACCAGGTATAAGTAGCAATGGCAACATACCGAAAATACTGGTAAGCGTACTCATTAAAATAGGACGTAAGCGCACATGTACGGCCTGATTTACTGCATCTCTCCTTGTGTTACCTTCACGTTCAGCAACACGTGTTTGATGCACCAGCAAAATGGCGTTGTTCACCACCAGGCCCAACAAAATAATAAAACCAATCATGGTTAACAAATCCATGTGTTGCGTGGTAAACCAGTTCACTACCTGTAAGGCAATAACGCCACCAACGGTTGCCAGTGGAATTGCAAGTATGACCAGCAAACTATCAACAAATGAACGGAACAATGCGCTCATTAATAAATATAAAATGGCAATGGCCAACAGGAAGCTGCCACTCATACTCTTTAATGCGGTTTGTAATTTATCTGCCGTACCGCCGTAATGAATCTCACCATCCTCGGGCAACAAGGGTTCAATGACTGGATTCACCTTCTCTTTGAGCACTTCCATAGTTTGTTCCAATGACATGTCTTCAGGGGCTTTGACTTCCAGGGTAATAGTACGCCGGCGATTAAGGCGACGAATTTCATCGGGGCCCGCGGTACGCACCACATCGGTAAGTTCACTCAAGGGCAACACACCGCTATTGGGAGTCGCTAACGGTATTGCACCTAATTCTTCTGGCGTATTCCATTGCTGGCCACGTAGAATCACATCCAGGCGTTCCTGACCATCAAAGTAATCACCCACAAACAGGCCATCACCCAGCGCACGAATTATCTGCGATATTTCACCGCGGCTCCAACCGGCTTCACTGATGCGTCGTTCATCAGGCACCAGGCGCAACTCAGGTTCGGCCAGATCGAGTCCGGGGCGTGGTTGCGGCGGTCGGCCAGGAATAGCCTGCATAACCGCTTGAAAGCCTGACTGGGCGGCAGTGAGTAACGACTCAATGTTAGACCCTTGGATGTCAATATCAACGGTGCGGCCACTGCCAAAACCACCAAACAGGGAAGACCTGTGCGCGAAGGCAATGGTATCTGGAAAACCGCCGATGAGTTTATTGATCAACGGCACCAATTCGCCGCTACGGCCAGGGTCTTCGGTGCGCGCCCCCATGAAGACCCCGCGCTCAGTAGCAACAAAAAAATAATCATGAACCTTGGGCTCTTGTGCGCCATCCACATAGGGCTGCATACGTTGGGCGATCACCTGACCAAGTTCTTCCTCCAGGCTGTCAACACTGGTGCCGGGCGGTGGCAAGATAAAGGCAAATACCAGATTGCGATTACCGTTAGGTAGATAATCCGCTTCAGGTTTGAGCAATACCATCAGGACCAAAGGTACACTAAGCAGCCCAGCAATCCAGGCCATGCGCCGCTGTGGTGTATCCGTGAGATGCATCACAAAGTTACTGGCCGCATCCCACCAATGCGCATGAGGATCGTACATTTCTGCCTTGCGCAACCAGGTGGCTGCCGCAGTGGGCAACACTGTTACTGCAACCAACAAAGAGAGACTCACTGTTGCGGCAATGGTCAAGGCAAGATCGGCAAACAATTGTCCTGCTTCATCTTCTAAAAACACAATGGGTAAAAAGATGGCTACCGTGGTTGCCGTAGAAGCCAACAAGGCACCCCACACTTTTTGCGTACCCTGCTCTGCGGCTTCATCACTGGGTATGCCTTTTTCTCGCAGGCGCACCACACTTTCAAGTACCACAATGGCTGCATCCAGCACCATGCCTACGGCAAATGCCAAACCCGCCAATGAAATCACGTTAAGCGTGCGGCCAGCGACATCCAGTAACATAAAGGTAGACACCACACAGACAGGGATCGCCACTGCCACCATGAGCGTGGCGCGGAATTTACGGAAGAACCACCACAAGACACCGATGGCAAGCAGTACACCTAACATCAAATTGTTGCGTACCATATTAATGGAGCGATCAATGTAACGGGTTTCATCGTAGACCTGTTCAAAGCTCAGCCCGGCGCGCTTGAGTGGCCCGGCGCGTAATTCATCAGCGGCCTTGTGCAATCCGGCCATCACTTCCAATACGTTGACACCTGTCTCACGATGGGCATTGACGGCCATGGCCGCTTCGCCGTTCTGGATGACGAATCCTGTACGGTCTACCATACGGACTTCGATATCCGCCACATCACGCAAGTAGACTGGCCGCCCCTCACGCCAGTCCAGCACCATCTCACCCAAATCACTGGTGTTATATTGGCCGGCAAAACGCAGGGTGTAACGTCGTTTGCCCACCTCGGCAAAACCACCGGAGGTATCTTTTGCGCCCCCGGCAAGCTCTGCCACTCTGGGCAATTCAATGCCAAGACTGGCGGCACGATAGGGATTAAAGGTGATACGCAGTTCGCGTTCGCGTCCACCACGCACTTGTGACAGGGCCACACCAGGCACACGCTCAAAACGGGTCTGTACAACCTCTTCGACGAAGTCCTGATAACTGGCTATATTTCTATTGTTACCCTCAACAGGTTTCAGAATGAACCAGGCAATGGCGCGCGAACGGCCACCGATGGCACTGAGGGTAGGTTCATCGGCATCGGCGGGATAACGGGCAACTCGATTGAGCCGCGAAAGAACTTCCAACAGACCGCGCTGCAAATCGGTGCCTACTTGGAAAGTGATAGTGATATTGCCTCGGCCACGTTGGGCGCGGGCAAGGATTTCGGTCATACCCGGCAAGCCACGCAGCACGTCTTCTTGTGGCTCAATGATCTCGGATTCCACTTCTTCCGGCGCTGCTGCCCGCCAGGTGGTATTGATGGTAATCCGCGGCCGTTCGACCTCTGGGGTAAGCTGGATGGGTAGACGATCAAGGCTAATAAGGCCAAACATGATGGCCAGCAGAACGCCCACTATAACGGCGACAGGATTACCGAGTCCAAGTCGGGTAAGGGTCATGAGTACTAACTATTTCCCGTTGCTTTGTTTGCCGTTCGAACCAGCATTAAGCACTTTAACCGATTGCCCTGGACGCAAACGTTCACCTCCGCGTGTCACCACCCGATCACCGGCTTTGATATCACCAAGCACTTCCACCAATGCCCCGCTTGCAACACCCAGTTGCACAGAAATACGCTCGGCTTTGTTATCGGCATTTTTGTCAGTAACAACACGAAACACGGCGACACCATCACGTCGCAATACCAGCGCATCACGTGGCACCGCCAATACTTCCTTGGCAATCGCAGTAGGTAATGCAATACGCACCGGCTGACCAATGGTCCAGCCATTTTCAGTTAGCGATAAACGCAAATCGAGTAAGCGTGATCGCGCATCTCCGGCAGCTACCAGAGCGCGAACCCTGGCCTGCTTTTCTTCAGCGTTCACTTTTAGTGTCAGCACATCACCCTCACGTACGTAATCAAGAGTATCTAATGGCACGCGCGCCTGAACCTCAAGCTCATGGCTATCCACCATACCTAACACTTCATCACCAATACCCGGGCGTTCACCACGACGCATGAATCGTTCAGTCACAACACCTGCAAATGGCGCTCGAATAAAATGACGGCGTTTTTCTTCACGCGCTTGCTTAAGCCGGGAACGCGAGATACGTAATTCATTGCGCGCAACTTCGCGATCCGCACGCGTTCTATCAAGCCGTGTTTGCGAAGCGTTACTTTGTAATGCCAGGCGCTTTAAACGTTTTAAGTCAGCCTTAAGGAATTCCAGGTTAGCGCGATCACGTTCGACTGCTGCTTTAAATTCTTCAACTTTAAGTTTGACAAAGGTTGAATCAATTTTTACCACCACATCATCTTCAGCAACTTGTGCACCCACCTCGGCAATATAAGTAATTTTCCCTTCCACCTCTGTCGATAATCGTGCTTGATGTCGACTAATTACTGTGCCCGCCACCCAGGTTTGTGGTGCCATAAATTCCAGACGAGCAAGTTCGACCATCACCGGTGTTGCCCGACCTCCCGGGCCAGGGGCTGCCAATGCCGTGGCTGCAGATACTATAAATACTGCTGCTGCGAAAACCCGGTGTACCTTATTCATTATTAAA
>JAUVNZ010000098.1 GCA_030599435.1 Gammaproteobacteria bacterium
GGATAAATTCGGGGGGATTGGGGACTATGGGATTTGGTTTGCCAGCCGCAATGGGTGTGCAACTTGCTTTTCCAAAAGCACAGGTTGCCTGCGTTACTGGTGAAGGCAGTATCCAGATGAATATTCAGGAGCTGTCTACCTGTATGCAACATAAATTGCCCATAAAGATAATTTGCTTAAACAATGGTTATTTAGGCATGGTGCGGCAGTGGCAAGAGTTTTTTTATGATGAACGCTATTCACATTCGTATATGGATTCCCTGCCAGACTTTGTAAAGCTTGCCGAAGCGTACGGCCATGTGGGTATGCAGGTAACAAAATCAGGGGATGTTGAAGCCGCGATTAAAGAAACCTTCAAACAAAAAGACCGTTTGGTATTTTTGGATATACTGACTGATCCAAAAGAGAATGTTTATCCAATGGTTCCTGCAGGCGCAGGTCTGGATGAAATGATACTTATCTAATAGATAGGTTTAAGAGCCAGTGCTAATAGTTAGAGTTAAAGTACTAATATTTTGTGAGCTAATATTTAGATAGCTAATATTTAGAGAAAAAGATGAGACACATTATTTCAATTTTGTTGGAAAACGAAGCCGGTGCTTTGTCCCGAGTGGCAGGCCTGTTCTCTGCGCGTGGTTATAACATAGAGTCTTTAACAGTTGCGCCAACAGAGGATGTGACATTGTCACGTATGACATTGGTGACGCGCGGTTCAGACGAAATTGTTGAGCAGATTACCAAGCAGCTAAATAAACTGATTGATGTGGTGAAACTGGTAGATCTTACTGAAGGCCCTCACATCGAACGAGAAATGTTGATGATCAAGGTTAAGGCGACGAATAGTGACTCTCGCGAGGAAATAAATCGCCTGGTAGATATTTTTCGCGGCCGCATTATTGATGTAACGGCTACCAGTTACACTATTGAACTTACTGGTAAAGGTAACAAGTTGGATGCTTTTATAAGCTCGCTTGATAATACACCGATACTTGAGACAGTACGATCAGGTGTTTCTGGCATCTCGCGTGGCCCGAAAAGTTTACATATCTGAATATAATCTTATTTAGAAACCTTATTTAATAATAACGATTAAATGTTCGCATCCCAGAAGGGTTTGAGCGAATAAAAAGTATTTAAAGAATTTGAAATAGGAGCAAGTGTAAAATGAACATCTATTATGACAAAGATTGTGATCTCTCTATCATTAAAGGCAAAAAAGTTTCCATTATTGGTTACGGATCACAAGGCCATGCCCATGCAAATAATTTGAAAGAATCTGGGGTCGACGTCACAGTAGGTTTACGGGAAGGTTCAGCATCAGCGGCTAAAGCCGAGTCCGCAGGCTTGACCGTAAAAAATGTACCAGAGGCCGTTGCTAGTGCGGATTTGGTAATGGTTTTGACGCCTGATGAATTTCAATCTCAATTATACAAGAATGAAATTGAACCGAGCTTAAAAAAGGGTGCGACCTTAGCGTTTGCACATGGTTTTGCTATTCACTATAACCAGATTGTTCCTCGGGCTGATCTTGATGTCATTATGATTGCCCCTAAAGCTCCTGGTCATACTGTGCGTAACGAATTCAAAAATGGTGGCGGCATTCCTGATCTTATCGCTGTGTACCAGGATGCTTCCGGGAAAGCAAAAGATGTCGCGCTTTCTTATGCTTCCGGTGTTGGCGGTGGTCGTACCGGGATTATCGAAACTACTTTCAAAGATGAAACTGAAACCGACTTGTTTGGCGAGCAGGCCGTATTGTGTGGTGGAGCGGTTGAGTTAGTTAAAGCTGGTTTTGAAACGTTAACTGAGGCGGGTTATGCGCCTGAGATGGCTTATTTTGAGTGTTTGCATGAATTGAAGCTGATTGTTGATCTTATGTATGAAGGCGGCATTTCGAACATGAACTACTCCATCTCAAACAATGCAGAGTATGGCGAGTATGTTACGGGTGAAAAAATCATTAATGCGGAAAGTCGTAAAGCAATGAAGGAAGCATTACGGAATATACAAACAGGTGAATACGCCAAGCGCTTTATACTGGAAGGACAATCTAATTACCCGGAAATGACAGCGCGTCGTCGTCTTAATGCAGAGCATCCCATAGAAAAAACGGGTGAGAGTTTACGTTCTATGATGCCCTGGATTACTGCTAACGCATTGGTGGATAAAACCAAAAACTAAATCAAAAAATGACAAAAGGGGTGAGGCAATTGTTTCGCCCCTTTTTTTCATCACCCCATTCTTATTTTCCTATTATTCAGACAGAAAACATGCTTGCCTACCACTATCCGTTGATTGCACGTGAGGGTTGGGTCTGGATTGCATTGTCGATCATTGCTGCCGGTATAGCCTACGTCAATGTTGGTGTATTCAGTGCACCATTATGGATCCTGGCATTCTTTTTAATTTTTTTGTTTCGTGATCCCCATAGAAAGATACCGGCGTTTCCTTTGGGGATAGTGTGCCCCGTGGATGGAAAAGTGGTAGTCGTAGAAGAAGTGCACGATGCTTATATGGATCGATCCGCTATGTGTATTAGTGTCAAAATGGGTTTTACCAGTGTTTATTCTGCACATAACCCTATGGAAGGAAAAATAATGGAGCAATGGCTGGAAACTCCTCGAAAAATTGCTCCTGTTACTAAAGTTACTACTATAGTTAATAATAGTGAGCCCGCTAATTATGTAGTCACTTATGCTCAGTGGGTACAAAGTGATGAAAAAGATGATGTTGTGCTGGTCATTGAGGCGAACACTTTTTTACCGCGGCCGCAATGTTATGCACAGAGTGGTGAGCGTATAGGTCAGGGTCAGCGGTGTGCTTTTCTACGATTTGGTACCCAGGTTGATGTATTGATGCCAATTTCCACGCGTATAGATGTAAATGTTGGTGACAAAGTACTTGCTGGTGAGGATGTTATTGCAACACTGGTTAGAGCGAGTGCTAATTCGCAGTCTCAAACAAATGTGGTGAGCGCCTAAATATTAGGTTGGATATTTTAGTTTGGAAATGATTTGTTAAGAACTGCTAGTTAAAAACCACAAAAATTAGACACAACTGATATTTAAGACGATAGTCAACTTATGAATACCAAAGAAAGACGCAAAAGCGATAAGCCTGATAAGAAACGACGTCGTGGCATCTATTTATTACCGAATCTGTTTACAACGGGTTGCTTGTTTGCGGGTTTTTACTCCATCGTAGCTGCAATGAGTGGCCGTTTTGAGGCTGCGGCGATCGCTATTTTTATTGCCATGATTATGGATGGGCTCGATGGCCGTGTTGCACGCCTGACCAATACCCAAAGTGCCTTTGGTGCAGAGTATGACAGTCTGGCTGATATGGTTTCCTTTGGCCTTGCACCCGCCCTGGTAGTGTACGTCTGGCTGTTGTCTGATTTAGGGAAGCTGGGCTGGTTGGCTGCATTTGTATATACAGCGGGAACTGCTTTGCGTCTTGCGCGGTTTAATACTCAGGTTGGTCGAGCAGATAAACGTTATTTTCAGGGTTTGGCGAGTCCAGCGGCAGCTGCAGTTATTGCAGGTATGGTGTGGGTGGGACAGGACTATGATTTAGATGGACGTAAGATAACCATGGTAGCCGCCATTATAACGGTCATGTTAGGCGTGTTTATGGTCAGTAATGTGCGCTATCGTAGTTTCAAAGACCTCGATCTCAAGGGCCGAGTTCCATTTGTTGCAATCCTCGTTGTTGTGCTGGTGTTCGTGCTGATTTCTATTGACCCACCACAGATTTTATTTGCTGGATTTAGTGTGTACGCACTCTCTGGGCCAGTAATAACATTGATTACCCTAAGACGCAGACGTGCCGAACGTAAAGTTCATAGTCAGTCCAGAAGTGGCCATCCTCCAGCGGATGAGGATAAGTCAGAAGAATAGTTTGATTTTTGGCTATTATTTGGATGATAAGAGATAGAATTTCTTGAAAGAATGAATATTGGCCGCTATAGTGAGTACAAATCTACGAGATAAATATTGATATGACCGATTTGCACCACAATTCTTCTCATCAAATGCCTGTCAGGCAGATGGAGTTGTGTGCTGATCTTTTTGCTACTTCGCTTCTACGTCTGCTGCCTTAGGGCAGACAAACTTACTCCCACAACTTTACAATCCGTGCTGCGCCTGTTCGTAGTTATTAACTATAGTTACAAACTATAGATATCAACTATAGTGATCAGCGGTGTGACTCATTTCCAGGCTGATCCTGCCGACTGTCGCAGCAAATATGATAAAAAATCTTTGATGTGTGTGACTGAAAATTACTTTTACCACTGATAAGATGGTCTATAGATAGATGGAGCCTGACATGAGTGACCAGTTAATAATATTTGATACTACCTTGCGCGACGGGGAGCAGAGCCCCGGTGCTTCGATGACGCGTGATGAAAAAGTGCGTATCGCCAAAGCTCTGGAAAAAATGCGTGTTGATGTGATTGAGGCGGGGTTCCCTGTTGCCAGTGAGGGTGATTTTTCCGCAGTTAAAGCTGTAGCGGACGTCGTCAAAGATAGTACGGTTTGTGGTCTTGCCCGTGCCTTGGATAAAGATATAGACAGGGTAGGAGAAGCATTGAAGGGCGCTAATTCTGCACGCATTCATACCTTTATTGCCACATCACCCATACACATGAAAATGAAATTACGTATGGAGCCGGATACGGTGTTGAAACAGGCAGTCCATGCGGTTAAACGGGCACGGAAATATACTGACAATGTGGAATTTTCCCCAGAGGATGCTGGCCGATCTGATCTGGACTTTCTTTGCCGCATATTGGAGGCGGTCATTGATGCTGGTGCGACCACGGTCAATATACCGGATACGGTGGGTTATAACGTACCCCAACAATTTGGCAGCTTGATAGGCAATCTCATTGAGCGTGTCCCTAATTCTGACAGGGCTGTGTTCTCTGTGCATTGTCATAATGATTTGGGTTTAGCAGTGGCCAACTCTTTGTCTGCAGTGATGAATGGTGCACGACAGGTAGAATGCACTATTAATGGTTTAGGTGAACGTGCTGGCAACGCTTCATTGGAAGAGTTGGTAATGGCTGTCAGCACGCGCCGGGATGTATTTGATTGCACGGTTGATCATCTGGATAAAACACAAATAGTACCGTGTTCCCGTTTGGTATCGAGCATCACTGGTTTTATGGTGCAGCCTAACAAAGCTATTGTGGGCGCCAATGCTTTTGCTCATGAATCTGGCATTCATCAGGATGGTGTACTTAAAAACCGCGAGACTTACGAAATTATGCGTGCAGAAGATGTGGGCTGGAGTGCTAACCGTATGGTAATGGGGAAACACTCTGGCCGAAATGCTTTTCGAACTCGTTTGAATGAATTGGGCGTAACATTTGATTCAGAAGAAGATCTGAATGCAGCGTTTGTTCGTTTCAAAGATCTTGCAGATAAAAAACATGAAATTTTTGATGATGACTTGCAGGCAATTGTCACCGAGACAAGTCTGGAATCCGAAAACGAGCGGGTTAAGTTAGTTGGTTTAAAAGTTTGTTCGGAAACTGGCGAAACGCCACATGCGGTGATTACTTTGAATGTAGATGGCGAAGAAAAGCATGCAGCGTCCGATGGTGGCGGTCCAGTGGATGCTGCATTCAAAGCAATTGAAACTGTGATGGCTAGTGGCACCGAATTGCAATTATACTCAGTGAGCAACATTACCAGTGGTACAGATTCACAAGGTGAAGTAACTGTTCGGTTACAAAAGAATGGTAGCATTGTTAATGGGCAGGGTGCAGATACTGATATCGTAATTGCTTCGGCAAAGGCTTATATCAATGCCTTAAATAAAGTGATGGAGCCGGTAGACCGGCAACATCCACAGGTATAATAAGCGAAAGTTTCTGAAACATGACATCGCAAGATAACAATCGTCACCTTAGTTATCTCCAGGAAATGGGGATTCAGTCCTGGGCGTTACGTAAACAACCATCAACCAGTGTCGTTGAAAATACTGTGCCTGTTGATGTAACAGACGCTAAAGTTAACACTATTGCAGAAGTTGTCGATGTTAGTCAGCTGGATTGGCCAGCACTGCAATCGACGGTGTCATCGTGTACCGCCTGTGCCTTGCATGAGTCTCGCACTAATACTGTTTTTGGTGTCGGTGATCATCATGCGCAGGTAATGGTGATAGGCGAAGCGCCCGGCGCAGACGAAGATCGACAGGGTGAACCGTTTGTTGGTCCTGCCGGTCAGTTACTGAATAACATGTTATTGGCGATCGGATATAAACGTGAGCAGGTTTATATAGCCAATATCCTTAAATGTCGACCACCTGGTAACCGTGATCCGCAACATGAAGAGGTGTCTCAATGCGAATCGTATTTAAAACGGCA
>JAUVNZ010000184.1 GCA_030599435.1 Gammaproteobacteria bacterium
GGGCACCCTGAAAGGGGTTGCCAGTAAAATATACCTTAAAATCAATACTATCCCGCTAAAAGCACATGCAATATAGCAGTCTTCACGCCAGGCATCAATCTGATCGTAAAGATTGTTATCATTATACGGATGACTAATTCGAAGCCCGCAGTGGCACCAAAGGTACAGAATGTCGAAATTGACGAGGATCGGGCTGGCCAACGGATCGATAATTTCCTGCTCACCTTCCTGAAAGGGGTTCCCAAGAGCCGTATTTACCGGATCATTCGCAAGGGCGAGGTGAGGGTCAATAAGGGCAGAATCAAGGCTAGCTATCGCCTTCAGACAGGCGATGATGTTCGTGTTCCCCCCGTGAGACAGGGGGAGCCCCCCAAAGTACCGTCACCAGGGGGGAGAGTGCTTTCTTTGATTGAGGACAGTATCCTCATGGAAGAAAAGGGATTTTTGGTGATCAATAAACCATCTGGCCTGGCAGTGCATGGCGGCAGTGGTCTGAATTATGGGGTCATTGAGGCTTTGAGGGCCCTACGACCAGATGCCCCCTACCTGGAACTGGTTCATCGCCTGGATCGGGACACCTCGGGGGCGCTTGTTATCGCCAAAAAACGCAGCGTATTACGTGAGTTGCACGCCATGCTTCGTGGAGAGGGAGGCAGAATGGAGAAAAAATATCTGGCTCTGGTGATGGGGAAATGGGAGGGCAAAATACGTCGCGTGGATGCGCCTTTGTTAAAGAATACATTGAAGTCCGGTGAAAGGGTGGTCAGAGTAAGTGATGAGGGGAAATCGGCCTTGAGTTTGTTCAAGCCCGTCACTATTTATTCTAATGCCAGTCTGGTTGAGGTGGGTTTGTTAACCGGGCGTACCCACCAAATACGGGTGCATGCGCAGTCGATTGGTTATCCCATTGCAGGCGACGAGAAATATGGAGATGAGGCTTTTAACCGAAGCATGAAAGAATTTGGGCTAAACCGTTTATTTTTACATGCCGAATCGGTGGCATTTCAATTGCCGAGAAGCGGGAAAAAGTATTGTATTAAGGCGCCATTAAGTGCTGAATTAAAGAAAGTATTGAAAAAGCTGGACCCGTAATGCAAAAAGCATTTGAACTTATTGTTTTTGATTGGGACGGAACATTAATGGATTCCGAAGCCCATATTATTAACAGCATGCAATGCGCCTTTGATGATGTAGGAATGGATTCTGTTACGGATGCTAGTGTTCGCAACATTATCGGTTTGGGGATGCGAGAAGCTGTGGCAACATTGTTACCAGAGATAAGCAGTGATACTTATGCGTCGATAGTTGATCGTTACCGATACCATTTTTTTGCTGACGACTCCTGTGAACCGTTTGATGGGGTAGGGGAAGTGCTGGAAAGTTTGCATGATCAGGGTTATCTGCTAGCGGTTGCGACGGGAAAAGGCAGGCAGGGAATGGATCGAGCGCTGGCATCGACTGGTTTTGGAAAGTATTTTTTAGAAAGTCGATGCGCAGATGAAACTCGCTCGAAACCAGACCCTCAAATGTTGAATGAAATTATAGAAATATTAGATGTATCTCACAATAAGACGTTAATGGTTGGAGATACAGAATATGATTTAGAAATGGCAAATGCTGCGGGCATTGCTTCACTGGGCGTTGATTATGGTGCGCATGAACGGGATCGACTATTAGAGTGTAATCCATTAGATTGTTTAGCCTCAATACAGGAGCTACCCGAATGGTTGCTGCGATACCCAAAAGATTATTTTCAATAAGTTGTGCCAGATTTAATAGCAGGGATTTGTAAATCAAAAAATAAATATAAGGTTATGTTATGACAGATAGAGATGACCCAGATGGTCCTGATGTAAGCCAGGGTAAGGATGAGGGCGAAAAGCAGGATGAGAACAAGAATGAAAACCAAGTCGGTTCTCAGTACAAAGACGATATCTGGACGTCTGGCCCAGAAGTTTCACAACAAACTAATGCAGGACAAACTAATACAGGAAAGACGTGGGCCATTTTCGGTAACCATAAAGGAAAAAAAGAAAATATGAGTGATGAAAATAAAAGTGAATGGGAGCGAGATGTTTTAAACAGGCTTGCATTTGCATCGTTGAATGAACAGCGACGTGCACGCCGCTGGGGGATATTTTTTAAATCACTTGCCTTTGTGTATGTTTTTGCCATATTTTTCTATATCCCGTCGGGATGGGATTCTGGAAAAATAACACCCGGAAAACACACAGCTCTGGTAGATCTCGAAGGTGTTATTTCGGCGGATACACCCGCTAATGCAGATTCTCTTGTTGGTGGTTTGCGAGAAGCATTCAAACATAAAAATACAGCTGCAGTAATATTACGCATCAATAGTCCGGGCGGAAGTCCAGTGCAGTCTGGTTATGTTTATGATGAGATTAAACGCCTGCGTGAAAAATACCCGGATAAAAAGCTTTATGCTGTTGTTTCTGATATTTGCGCATCTGGCGGTTATTACATTGCCGCAGCAGCTGATGAAATATATGCGGACAAGGCCAGTATTGTGGGGTCCATTGGCGTGTTAATGGATGGTTTCGGGTTTGTTGAGGCTATTGATAAACTTGGTGTTGAAAGACGCTTGCTAACAGCAGGTAAACACAAGGGTGTGCTTGATCCTTTTTCACCGTTAAAGAAAGAAGAAGTCACCCATGTGCAGGGTTTATTGAATTCTATTCATCAGCAATTTATCGACAAAGTTAAAGAAGGGCGTGGAGATCGTCTTTCGAAATCTCCCGATATATTTACTGGTTTATTCTGGAATGGAGAGGAGGGCCTCAAACTTGGGTTAGTAGATGGCCTGGGTAATAGTAGTTTCGTTGCTCGTGAAGTTGTTGGTGTAGAAAAAATTGTAGATTTTACGCCAAAACAAAATTACCTTGATCGGTTTGCTGATCAAATTGGTGTATCGATGGCTAATATTATTGTCACCGCACTAGGTATGGGTCAGGCTAATTTACGTTAAAGCTATTGTTTTAAAAAATAGAATTATAGAGAGGCCGGGAGTATGTCAGAAAAACATCCAATTGTTGCAGTCACTGGTGCTTCTGGAGCAGGAACTACAGTGGTAAAACAGGCTTTTAGCGATATTTTTAAGAATAGGGGTATAAGCGCTGCATTTGTTGATGGTGAGTGTTTTAGACGATATGACCGTGATGAAATGCAGGCTGTATTAAAAGACACTGAGGAAGCTGGTGAGACGTTGAGTCCATACGGGCCAGATGTTAACCGTTTTGATCTGCTTGAATCTTTGTTTAGCGATTACTCTCAAACAGGGGCAGGTAAATTTCGCAGGTATATTAGTCGAGAAGCAGCGGCAGGAACAAAACAAAATGAAGGTACCTTCTCAGATTGGGAAACACTTCCTGTCGATTCAGATCTTTTGTTCTATGAGGGGTTGCATGGCGGTGTAGTTGCGGATCGTTGGACGCGTCGAGAAGCATCACGTCATACGATAATGATAAACGAACGGAGAAATAAAGAAAATAATGATAGCGTTGATGTGGCTCAGCATGTCGATTTATTGCTAGGCGTAGTTCCTGTGGTTAATCTTGAATGGATTCAGAAGATTAACAGCGATATGCAAACGAAAGGTTATTCTGATGAATCAACGGCAATTAATATAGTTAACCGAATGCAAGATTACATATATTTCATCGTGCCCCAGTTTTCCGTAACAGATATAAACTTTCAGCGCGTTCCTATTGTCGACACATCAAACCCATTCACGGCAAGGGAAATACCGGAAACCACAGAATGTATCGTGGTTATTCGATTCCGATTTCCAAAGCGTTTCGATTTTCCTTATCTTCTCAGCAAGATTGATGGCGCAAGAATGTCACGTCCTAATACTATAGTTATCTCTGGCAGTCAGATGCAGCATGCAATGAATGTGATTTGTACCCCGCTAATTCAAGAACTGGTTGAGAGACGGAATGCCCACTAGGGATGGACAAGCCCATTCTATAGTTAAGAAGCAACGAATGACTGGTTTACACGGCGATTTCAACTGGTCGACGCAACACAAGTACCAAAACGTTCTGCGGGTGTTTCATATTCTAGCGTTTTACGAGGACGTTCATTTAACTGTCGTGCCACGGCGTTGAGCTTTGCTTGTGAGTGTATCGATAAATCAGTGCCTTTGGGGAAATA
>JAUVNZ010000335.1 GCA_030599435.1 Gammaproteobacteria bacterium
GTTTTTGATTTACTGTTTTGGCTTGTAGCTGAATTCATCCAGTCACCAGCTCGAAGTTAATTTTATCCATGGTCACGATAGTTTCATGTACCGGGCAATGTTTGGCAACTTGTTCCAGTGCCTTGTGGGTACAGGCATCATCACACTCGGCATGGGGCAATTTGATTGTAACGTGAATATTCTGAAAGCGCGTGGGATGATCGGCAGCATCATAATCTACATCGATAACCAGGCCTTCGGCATTAAGTTCATGTTCGATACAAAAATGGGTCACCAATACACCGACACAGGAGCCTATGGAGGCCATGAATAACTGCGGCGGCATGGGCCCCCTGTCTTTGCCGCCCCATGTTTTGGGGCCGTCAATGGTTAGGGTATGATTGCCTAGCCTGGACTCAAATAACATATCCCCTTTATAGGTAGTGCTGATTCGGCTCATCTCCGTTACTCATACATTGATAACTTAAGCGTAAGAGTACCAGATATATTACGCCTCGTAATATTGATCTGGATCCACGATAGGAGTAAAAATATCGTTATTAGGAAAAACCGGGATCTAATCCAGGTATTCGGGGGCAGAGGCACTAAAATGAAACAAGCCGGTATCGGATTAGCATTCTCCCTGCTTTGTTTGTTTTGGGTTACTAATGCGCATAGTGAAGAGATTTATTTTATCGATGCCCATAGCCAGGTAGACCATAATATTGGGCTTACTGAAATCGTAGCGCGGATGAGAGCGGCAGGTATCAAGAAAACAATCCTGGCGGCCAGGAGTCAACGCAAATCTAAAGAAATTGCCGCCCTTGCGGAAGCTCATCCGGATTTAATTGTTGCTGCTGTGAGAACAAAAAGCAGACATTATAAAAATAATTCAAAAAAATATTACAAGAAACTGAGGGCGCAGATCGTTAGTGGGCGTTTCAATGCCATGGCAGAAGTGCTTCTTTACCATGCTCAGAAGGGAGATCTTGCCGATGAGGTAGTGATATATCCTGATGATGAGAGGGTGAAAGCGGCATTTAAAGAAGCCAAAAAACATGGCTGGCCTTTTGTGCTTCATATAGAATTCGCAGCCCTCAGCGGAAGTCAGCGAGAGAAGTATTTCGTGGCGCTGGAAAGGTTTGTAAATCAGCAGCCCGATCATCCATTTGTGCTTATTCATATGGGGCAGCTGGATGTATCTGAGGTGAAAAGGCTGATAGATAACCATTCAAATATATATTTTCTCACGTCTCATAGTAATCCTGTTGCGGTAAACCGTTCTAACCAGCCCTGGGTTAATATGTTTAAGGATGATCTGCTGGCCCCGAAATGGCAGTCACTGGTTGTTAGTTACCCTAAACGTTTTATTTTTGCCCTGGATAATGTTTGGCCAGGACATTGGCGGAATGGATATAAAGAACAGGTATTGCTCTGGCGAGAAGCATTAAGTAAATTACCTCCAGACGTTGGCCATGCCATAGCCCACGGCAATGCAGAGTCACTTTGGAAATTGAAATAACGAGTATTTGGCCTATTCACGCAATAGGGATTTCCTGAACTTGTTTTGCAAGTTCTGGTCACAAACTTTTTAATATAAACAATAATCATTCTCTGGACCCACTTTTAACGATTGCTTGATAGTTATAAAATAAATTTGTGTCATTAATTAACACACTACAAAATCCAGACTTATATGATCACCCAGTAACTGAATTTGAGGTGATTGAGACGCATATCTCCTGGGTATTATTAACCGGGTCCTTTGCTTATAAAATTAAAAAACCCGTCAATTTCGGTTTTTTAGATTTCTCCACACTTGAAAAACGTCACCAGTATTGCCGGGAAGAGCTGCGTTTGAATCGTCGCCTGGCCCCCAAACTTTATCTGGATGTTGTTGCAATCTATGGCACCGCTGAAAAACCATGCTTATTGGCTGATGGCCCGGTTATTGAGTATGCAGTCAAAATGCGTCAATTCGAACAATCGGCCCAATTAGATCGTGTTCTGGGCAATGATCAGCTGCTACCACAACATATTGAAATTCTGGCGCGTCGGGTCGCTGATTTTCATTTATCCACCGAGGTCGTTTCAAAAAAGAGTCCGTATGGGGATATAGAACATATCGCAGAACCGGTACAGGAAAATTTTACTCAAATTCGCAGCTGTCTTGATGAGGCACAGCCCATAACCCTGCTGGATACATTACAGCACTGGAGTGATAAGCAACTGCAACGTTTAAACAATAGTTTCATGCAACGTAAAGCCGGTGGTTTTATACGTGAATGCCATGGCGATATGCATCTGCGAAATATGGCACTGTTAGACGATGACATTGTGATCTTTGATTGTATCGAATTTAACAAGAATTTTTATCACATTGATGTTATGAGTGAGGTTGCTTTTTTAGTAATGGATCTTGAGGACAGAGACCAGGCTGCATTCGCACGCCAGTTTCTAAATCAATACCTGGA
>JAUVNZ010000363.1 GCA_030599435.1 Gammaproteobacteria bacterium
ATTGAGTTTGCTTATATGGATAGTGGGCTTGAGCCTGGCAGCACAAATCACCAGTACACAGACGGATTCCTCTTTTTTTGAGGTGATGGAACCTGTCAGGGAAGTGGCGATTATTTTTGCCATTGCCTGGTTCATTGTGCGTTTTATTCGTCAGGCAGAGAAAAATATTATCTCCCAGCGTGAGGCGAAGGGCGAACCCGTAGACATCACCACGCTGGACGCGATTACCAAATTACTGCGTCTGTCGGTGATGATTACTGCTGCACTAGTTGTTTTGCAAACACTGGGATTCAGTATTTCCGGCGTGCTGGCTTTTGGTGGTGTTGGTGGTATCGCTATCGGTTTTGCTGCACGTGACTTATTGGCCAATTTTTTTGGCGGCCTAATGATTTATCTAGACCGCCCTTTTTCGGTAGGTGACTGGATTCGTTCACCTGATCGTGAAATAGAAGGAACCGTAGAACGTATTGGCTGGCGTTTGACTGTTATACGTACCTTCGACAAGCGTCCCCTGTATGTGCCGAACTCGGTTTTCGCCAATATTGCAGTTGAGAACCCATCCAGGATGACCAATCGTCGAATCCACGAAACGTTTGGTGTTCGTTATGATGATATATCCAGGGTCTCTGAAATAACTGCTGATGTTGAAAGCATGTTGCGCAATCATCCAGATATTGATACCGGCCATACTTTGATGGTGAACCTGATTAACTTTGCGCCTTCCTCGGTGGACTTTTTTGTGTATACCTTTACCAAAACCACCGTGTGGACTGACTTCCACAAGATCAAACAAGATATACTACTAAAAATCGAAGATATTATTAGTAAACATGGCGCGGAAATAGCATTTCCTACATCAACAGTTCATATGCCGGATGGAGTATCAGTAAGTAGCGCGAATGAAATAAAAATTGAACCAAGTTAATGTTTTTTTGTTACATTGATAATAACAGCGACGAAAATAATTGGGAGTAATTGAGAGTATTAGTGTGCAAAGGTAGCGGGACAAACAATTATGGCTGATAAGTTACTCATTATTCTTATGAACACCGATCCTGACAATCCATCTGAATTGGGTACTCCCTTCATGCAAGCCAGTGTTGCGGCTGCTATGGAATATGATGTTGAAGTAATACTTACAGGAAGGGCTGGTGAATTGGCAAAACCTGGTTTTGCAGAAAAACTTTATTTTACTGAGGATGGGAGTAAAACTGTCTATGGATTAATGCAGGATGCTATCGAGGTGGGTGCTAGATTTAAAATATGTACCTCGAACCTGGAATTATGGGGTGATGATTTAATTCCAGAGATCAGTGAAACAGTAGGTGCAGCATATATTATTAGCGAAGCGATGAATGATGGGACAGTTACCTTTACCTATTAATTGACAATGCAGTGGATTTTTTAAATGGCCGATTCCCTAGAACACATCAAACAGGTTCGAGCTGAAGCTGATCGTCTGGTTTCCATCGAGCAAGCCGAACGAGCGCTGGACAATATAGCCACTGCTATAACGATCAGGCATCAAAATAATAATCCTCTTATAGTATGTGTGATGAACGGTGGCCTTATTGTAGCTGGATGCCTGCTGTCACGCCTGGATTTTCCTCTTGAACAAGACTACATGCATGCCACGCGTTATCGTGGCGAGACCCAGGGCGGTGATTTAAAGTGGGTTGTCGAACCCCAGCATTCTTTGGAAAACAGGCATGTGTTGATCGTAGATGACATCCTTGATGAAGGTTATACACTGGCGGCAATTGTAAAGCATTGCCGTAAACATGGAGCAACTAGTGTCGAAACTGCCGTGCTAGTTGAAAAAAATCACGATAGAAAACAGGGGTTGCAGGCAGACTATGTTGGTTTGAAATTGGAAGACCGTTATCTGTTTGGTTATGGCATGGATTACAAGGGTTATTTACGTAATGCGCCGGGCATCTTTGCAATTAAATAAATGCGGTAAAAGAAATATAGTAAAATATTTAGCTTTTATTATTTTTAAATATTCACGATAGAGTATTTGTATGGACAATTTAGCGATTATTGGTGGAACAGGTCTGGATACACTCGGTATTCTTGAAGTACATAAAAGGGAAGTGGTCGAGACGCCATACGGTTCACCTTCCGGTACAATAGCTCGTGGCACATTGTTTGGAAAA
>JAUVNZ010000162.1 GCA_030599435.1 Gammaproteobacteria bacterium
ACGAAACATTATCACCGGGAGAAACGGCCACCATGGGTGATCGTTCGCTGGAGATGATCACGGTCAACCATATTGTGCCTGGTGTAGGCTACCGCGTGGAAAGCCCAACCGGTGTGTTTGCCTTTAGTGGCGATACCACCACCAATGACCATTTCTGGAATGTGCTCAATGGCCATGATCGGCTCGATTTGTTATTGGTTGAGGCAGCCTTTGCCAATGCGGATGTGGATCTCAGCCAGCGTGCAGGGCATTATACCCCCAAACTGTTGGCGGCTGATTTGAAAAAGCTGAAACACCAGCCTGAGATATACATTACCCACAACAAACCGGGCCACGAATCCATCATTATGGATGAATGTTACAAAGCCATCACCGACCGCAAGGTGAAACCGGCCGATAGTGGCCATATTTTCACACTATAACCTCCTCGTATTAGATCTTAAGTACACAAGTTCCCACCAACAGAGTAGTCAGCAGCTCCTGTGGTCAGTATCATTGGCATTCGATACGAGTCACCTGAAGGTTATCCATGTTTGACAGTCTTTCCGAACGCCTTGGCAACACGCTAAAAACTCTGCGCGGGCAGGGTCGTCTCACCGAATCCAATATTAAAGACTCGCTGCGGGAAGTCCGCATGGCGTTGCTGGAAGCTGATGTGGCTTTGCCAGTGGTGCGTGAGTTTATAGATCACGTTAAAGAACGTGCACTGGGTGAAGGTGTGATGCAAAGCCTGACGCCAGGGCAGGCGCTGATCAAAATCGTCAATGATGAACTGGTCAAGGTCATGGGTGAGGCTAACGAAGAGCTAAACCTTAGTGTGCGTCCACCGGCGGTTATTCTCATGGCCGGGTTGCAAGGCTCTGGTAAAACCACCAGTGTCGCCAAACTTTCCCGTTGGCTCAAAGAGCGAAAGAAAAAGTCTGTATTAGTTGCCAGTGCAGATGTGTATCGTCCGGCAGCCATTGATCAGTTGAAAACGTTGGCGGGTGAAGTGAACGCCGAATTTTTCCCCAGTGATCCATCGCAGGATCCAGTCACTATTGCCAATGCAGCACTAGATCACGGTCGTAAACAGGCAGTGGATGTGGTGATTATCGATACCGCTGGTCGACTAGCCATCGATGAAGAAATGATGGCGGAAATTAAACGCTTACACGCAGCAATTGAACCAGTGGAAACTTTGTTTGTGGTGGACAGTATGACTGGCCAGGATGCTGCCAATACTGCTAAAGCCTTTAATGAAGCGTTACCTCTTACGGGTGTAATACTTACTAAAACGGATGGTGATGCTCGCGGTGGTGCTGCGTTATCTATACGCCAGATTACCGGCAAGCCCATCAAGTTTCTTGGTGTGGGTGAGAAAACCACCGCACTGGAAGCTTTCCATCCAGACCGTCTGGCTTCGCGTATTTTGGGCATGGGTGACATGCTTAGCTTTATTGAAGAAGCTCAACAGAAAGTTGACCATAAAGAAGCTGAAAAACTTGCCAAGAAAGTATCTAAAGGAAAAGGTTTTAATCTGGAGGACTTCCGTCTTCAGCTACAGCAAATGCAAAACATGGGCGGCATTGGTTCACTTATGGACAAGTTGCCGGGCATGGGCAACATGAAAGCTGCAGCGCAGAACGTGGATGAGAGTCAATTCAAACGGCAAGAAGCTATTATTAGTTCCATGACCATGAAGGAACGTCGGTTTCCAGCCATCATCAAAGGTTCTCGTAAACGTCGTATTGCTGCAGGGTCGGGTACACAGGTGCAAGATGTTAATCGGCTGATCAAGCAGTTTACCCAGATGCAGAAAATGATGAAAAAAATGTCCAAAGGTGGCATGGGTAAAATGATGCGTGGATTAAAAGGAAAAATGCCACCCGGCATGCCGTTCTAGGTTATCTGTTTGCAGCTTGGCTTGTTTCTGGTTTATCTGTTTTAAATTACAACATGTAGGAATTGTTATTAGTGAAAGAATTAAAAGCTTTATTATTTGATGTGGATGGTACCCTGGCGGATACTGAAAAAGATGGTCATCTGGTTGCATTTAATCGTGCTTTTGTTGATGCGGGGTTGGACTGGAAATGGAGTGTAGAGTTGTATGGCAAATTGCTTGCAGTGACAGGTGGCAAGGAACGTATAAAATATTACCTTGATAATTTCAATCAAAAATTTGAGCGACCAGATGATCTGGATAGTTTTATTAAGGATTTGCATGTAGCCAAAACAGACTATTACGTGCGACTGATGGCAGAAGGTGCAGTTCCTTTGCGTGCTGGTGTAAAACGTTTGATCAATGAAGCCCGTGCAGAAGGAATGCGGCTGGCGATAGCGACCACGACAACACCGGCTAATGTAGAGGCATTATTGATTAATGCGCTTGATCCTGATGCTATGTCATGGTTTGAAGTTGTTGCGGCTGGCAATGTGGTGCCAGCGAAAAAACCCGCGTCGGATATTTATTTTTATGCTTTGGAAAAGCTGGCATTGGCGCCAGACGAATGTATCGCCTTTGAGGATTCTGAAAATGGCATTCTTTCTTCGCGGGGCGCAGATTTGAAAACCATAATTACCATTAATGATTACACCCGAGATCATGACTTTACCGGTGCAGCGATTGTGCTGGATGATATGGGAGAACCGGATAAACCATGTACCGTATTAGCGGGGGATGCCGGCGAATCAAGTTGTCTGGATATGGCGTTGGTAAGGCGACTACACTCTGAATAAATCTATAATTAAACACAAATACAGTGACGGATAACTCCCCCCACATCGCACGCCGTATGGCGGACATTGAACCTTTTCATGTTATGGATTTGCTAGCACGTGCTCGCGCTCTTGAAGCACAGGGTAAAGACATAGTGCATATGGAAATTGGTGAGCCTGATTTCGTAACGCCTGAACCCATTTGTGAAGCAGCTAAGCGCGCTATTGATGCGGGTTACACACATTACACTCCAGCTGTTGGTTTGCCTGCGTTGCGTGAAAAAATAAGCGCGTTTTATAAAAGTGAATACGGAGTATCAGTATCACCTGAAAGAATCGTGATTACTCCCGGTGCTTCCGGCGCTTTGTTGCTCGCTATGGGCGTACTGGTTAATCCGGGCGATGAAGTGTTGATGGCTGACCCCGGTTATCCGTGTAATCGGCATTTCGCACGTTTGGTGGAAGGAAGGGCGATGGGTGTGCCGGTGGGTTCAGAAACGGAATACCAACTTAATGCATCGTTGCTGGAAAAACATTGGAGTAAGGAGACTGTCGCCGCGCTTCTGGCTTCGCCCTCAAATCCTACCGGCACTCTTATTCCAAATCAAAATATGCAGGCTATGGTAGATGTTGCGCAATCACATGGAGGATGTCTTGTGGTTGATGAGATTTATCACGGCCTTGTGTATGAAAACGAAAGTAATCACAGACTACAAACCGCGCTGTCCATTTCAGACGAACTTTTCGTAATCAACAGTTTTTCAAAATATTTTTGCATGACCGGCTGGCGGCTTGGTTGGTTGGTAGCACCAGAAGCGTATGTTCGTGAAATAGACAAACTGGCACAAAATATTTTTCTCGCTGCACCAACAATCGCACAACATGCGGCATTAACTGCCTTCGAGCCAGAGACGATAGCGATTCTTGATGAGCGTCGAGAAGCTTATCGGGAGCGACGAGATTTTTTATTGCCTGCATTGCGTCAGCTGGGCTTTGACATTCCTGTTGTGCCTCAAGGTGCTTTTTATCTCTATGCGAATTGTTCACGGTTTACGGATGATAGTTATAAGTTTGCAGAAGAAGTGCTCGAGCAGGCAGGTGTAGCTATAACACCAGGGCGTGATTTTGGCGCCAATGCGTCGGAACAGCATGTTCGGTTTGCTTATACCACTTCGTTGGAACGATTAAAGGAAGGTGTAAATCGCCTGGGGGTTTTTTTGAAAAAAAGAGTAAAAAACAGAAATTAGTTGTTTAACTTATCCCGCCATTTTTTGCAGTTACGGCTATTAAATTTCTCCTTGTGTTTTTTTCGCTGTTGTTTCCAGTTTTCCATTGTTTTGGCAGATTCCCCCATTTTACGCAGACTCGAGTAGTAGCGAATTTTGTCGCTAATTTTCTGGCAAGATTCAAAAGATCCCTGCGCAGCACTCACTGATTGTATGGGAATCATCAGAGCAGCAATAAACACAGAAATGTATATTGAGTATTTGATAACCCGGTTATTTATATTTTTACTTTGATGTACCATTTTGGTTTTATGCGCCCGAAGTCAGTTCGTTTATTTGTGGATAATGATTTTTTGGAATCAAGTACATATTCTTTATTGTCTTCTCTGACAAATACTGCCCAGTGCCAATAAGCCTTACCTTTTTCTTTGTGCCATTTAATGGCAAGTAATGCGCAATCTGGTAATGTTTGCCAGTTTTTAAATGGTACTTCAGAAGCGCCTGTTTTGATTCCAAGATTTCTCAAAAT
>JAUVNZ010000025.1 GCA_030599435.1 Gammaproteobacteria bacterium
AACTTTGAAAGTTTACCAGGTCGTTGTTTAGCTGCGATAAAACGCTCAATATCGGGATGCCAAACAGACATTGTGACCATTTGAGCACCTTTGCGTATTTTATTTTTACCTTTACCTTTATTTTTGTCCTTGCCTTTTCTAGAGGATTCGCCCCCCTTGTTAGCTTTATCATTCCCCATATCATGCCCACGCTTTAAAGCATGAAACTCCCTGGAACCCGGCTTAATACCCAGCCCTTTAGCCATGACACCCCAGCCTCTATTACGATTCTTTCGATAAACTTTCATCACTTCAGCAACAGGGCGATGCGATAACTCACTGAGGCGGAAAATCATATAAGCATCCGAAGGCTGGCTTACATCTCCAATCACAGCCTTAACTTCAGCATTACCAATGTGAAATCGTGTCGCCAGCCTGACATGAAATCCAGAAGAGTCAGACTTTGCCTTGATATTAAGATTATCCACCCAATCAAAATCGCCGGCCACAGCTAGCGGATTAAACACTATTTGCATGAACAGTAATATTATTAAAACGCCTAACTCTTTCATATTCATTTCCTCAATATTTCATTCCAATTAAAGCAATCATCCCACATATCTGTTTAAAACGATTAATACAAACCCATTAATTCTGTGATCTAATCCTGGTTTCGTCGCATTGGCCAGGAGAAAATAAGTACGAAGGCTCCTAATCCGCCTAACATCCAGGTAAGGAGTGGTGCATTACCCAGCATGATCGTTGAGGTTGGGTCTGCATAAGCATAAATAATAGAGGCACTAATAATTAAACCTGAACCCACAATCGCGTAATACAAACGCTGATTCAATTTACGCATTTCCCAACGAATTTTATCCATTTTTTTGCTGGTAATTTCCATTACATCTTCTTTTGGCGATGTTTCCTGCGTAAGCCATTGATGCAGTAGACCAGGAATTTCAGGTAGTTTCTCACTCCATTCAGCCGCATTTTTTCGCAAAGAGCGTGCGAACGAGCGAACACCAATTTGTTCACTCATCCAACGCTCTAAATAAGGTTTAGCGGTTTGCCATAAATCCAGTTCGGGATAAAGCTGACGACCCAGGCCTTCAATATTGAGCAGGGTTTTTTGCAGCAGTACCAGTTGAGGCTGGATCTCCATATCAAAACGTCGTGCAGTCTGAAACAAACGCAACAACAAATGCCCAAAGGAAATATCTTTTAATGGCCGCTCAAAAATAGGTTCACATACTGTACGAATAGCTGCCTCGAATTCTTCTATACGTGTGCCTTCCGGCACCCAACCGGATTCCACATGCAACTCAGCAACCCGGTGGTAATCACGATGGAAAAAAGCGAGGAAGTTCCCGGCCAGATAATGCTGATCGGCCTCACTGAGCGTACCCATAATACCAAAGTCCACCGCCACATAACGCCCGCTTGCTTCAACAAAAATATTACCTGGGTGCATATCAGCGTGGAAAAAATTATCGCGAAAGACCTGGGTAAAAAATATCTCTACCCCTTCTTCTGCAAGTTTTTTTAAATCAATGCCATGTTGCTTAAGCGCTTTGATATCACCGATAGGAATACCACTAATACGCTCCATTACCATTACGTTCTTTTGAATCATCGACCAGTGCACTTCAGGCACATACAACAAACTGGAGTCAGCAAAGTTACGTTTTAGCAATGAGGCTGAGGCAGCTTCACGTGATAAATCCAATTCATCAATGATAGTCTTATCAAATTCCGCAACCACCTCTTTTGGTCTTAAGCGACGACCATCAACCCAGAAACGCTCAGCCAACCCTGCTATTGTGTACATAAGATCCAGATCGCGCCGGATAGTTTTTTCTATATCAGGTCGTACAACCTTAACAACCACTTCTCGCCCATCAATAAGTTGCGCCCCGTGAACTTGAGCAATAGAAGCAGATGCAAAAGGTTCTTCATCAAATCGGGAAAATAATTCCGAAACGGGTTTGCCAAAGGTTTCTTCAACGATAATACGTGCTTGCACACCAGGGAAAGGTGGCACATTATCCTGCAATTCTGCTAACTCATCGGCAATGTCGTCCGGCAACAAATCACGTCGGGTTGACATTATTTGTCCGAATTTTATAAAGATGGGCCCAAGGTCTTCCAAAGTACGACGAATCCGCTCACCTCGAGACAATTTCTCACGACCAAACCAACGCCAGGGCGACAAATACATAAGGAACCGAACAGGACGAAACATATGGGTAGCAAGAATGACTTCATCAAGCCCATGCTTGCCAAGTACGCTATTAATACGGATAAGGCGAACTGCCTGACGAACACTAATCACGAGGGTTTCCCCTCATTGTGATTGTCGGCACCCTCTTTTGAATGATTTTTTAACTGAGTTTTTAATCGACCCTTTAAGCGGTCACCTAATCGAGAGATGCGCATTTCCATCCGATCCACATCAGAACGTAAGGTATCGATATTTTTTAAAAAACCATCCACTTCTCTACGATTAGGTAGCTCGCGGCTTTCTTCCTGAAGATATTCAGCTGCATCCTGGCCCAGAATTTCTGTGGTTTGTTTGCCCCAACCAACAATGCCACGCACTAAATTACCTATTTTGTGCGCAACAATATCACCTGTTAAATGTGAAAGATGTTCTTCCCAATCAATATCCAGACCATCGAGAATCTCTCTAAATTTCTGACCCAATTCAACATCACCACTAATTTCTACATCACCCTCAAATAATACGTCACCAGCATTTTTGGCCAGCCCCATTTTCGCCATTGCTATTGGCGTGCCGCGCAAAACTGTATCTGGCTCTCCTTCAAAATGGCCAAATACATTCAAAGCTTTTTCCTGGGGTACTTCCTGAGGCATTAGGTACAAGGTCACATTCACAGCCTTTAATTCAACGGCAATAACTTTTCCCTGTAACTGTTGCAATTGTTCAACGGTGTCAGGATCCAGCTGAAGAACTTGATTAATGGCCGTCTCCAGAACGGAAGCAATGGCAGTAGGTAACTCATTCACCGTGATTCACCCATTAACTGATTTAGACTTTTACGGGATTCATCATCAGCGACGATATTGGTGTTATACAAAACAACCGTATTAGCTATTTTGTCGTGAAAAGCCTGCTTGCGGGGATCCTTCAACACCCAAAAAAATCCCAGCAAAAGAGGAAGCATTGAAGCAAGATACGCAACGAATCTGATGAACGCCTGTCTGGTAGATATAATCTTAAAACTGTCGGCATCAACTACCTGACAACTCAGTAACAATTTACCCGGCGTACCCAAAAAACTTATCCAAAAACCCACGGTGATTATCATAGTTAGGCCACTGCGCGATATCCCTTCGAGCGTAAACAGTGGCGCATTAACAAAGGCGGGCCCAAGCACCATGCCGTACAACAAGGAAAAAATTAAACTATCCACAAATACTGCACCGGCCCGGCGCCAAAACCCTGCATAGGTTGGATTGGTAATATGATTCATGTTGAAATTTCAGGGAACCTTTGATTTATTCTGGACGAAGTAGATTGCGGTCTAAAATGTTCAGATTCAAGGCGCGAACTGCACGTAATAGCCAGCTATTGCGAAAGCTCGCAACGCAGAAGCTGGATATTTTAGGCGCAAGATATGAGTTCATGAATAGATCAGAGGCTCCCTAAAGTTTGTAACCCCGATGAAGGGCGACTACACCACCACTGAGATTAAAATATTCACAACGTTCAAAACCTGCATCCTGCATCATTGCTAACAGCTCTTCCTGCTTCGGATGCATTCGAATAGATTCTGCAAGGTATCGATAACTGGAATCGTCTTTGGCGATGAGCTTGCCCATTAAAGGCAATAACTTGAAAGAATAGGCGTCATATACGGCCCCAAGACCAGGAACAACCGGTTTAGAAAACTCCAGTACTAATAAACGACCGCCGGGTTTTAAAACTCGCAACATAGAACGCAGCGCAGCATCTTTATCGGTAACATTGCGCAATCCAAAAGCGATCGTAATGCAGTCAAAATAACTATCCGGGAAAGGCAAAACCTCCGCATTTGCCTGCACATAACTCACATTCGCCAGTACGCCGCGATCCACCATCCGCTCACGGCCCACTTCCAACATGGATTCATTGATGTCCGCCAGTACAACTTCGCCAGTTTCGCCAACCAGCCCAGAAAATTTAGCAGCCAGATCACCAGTGCCACCCGCAATATCCAATACTCGTTGACCAGAACGCACACCGCTCATCTCAATGGTGTACCGTTTCCATAGACGATGAACGCCCATGGACATGACGTCATTCATCACATCGTAATTTGATGCGACAGAATGAAAAACGCCAGCAACTTTACCGGCCTTGTCTTCACGGCGCACTTCTTCGTAACCAAAGTGTGTGGTGTCGTTTTTATTCTGGGGATCGCTCATGGTCTTCCTGTTTTATATATATTTATTGATTAAACTTTACGTTTGTGGCCCGCTTTCTCCAGCTTATCAAGATAATTCGCCCACATTTCCTTCTGGTCGCGCCCTAACACGTACAAGGTGTCCCATGAATAAATCCCTGTATTATGTCCATCATCAAATTCCAGCTTGATGGCGTAGTTTCCTACAGGCTCTATAGATGTGATATTTACCTCTTCCTTACCTAACTGCAAAATTTCTTCTCCTGGACCATGCCCCTGAACTTCAGCAGAGGGTGAATAAACACGCAAATACTCACATGGCAACTCATAGTGGCTGCCATCTTCAAACTTAAGCTCAAGAATCCTCGACTGCTGGTGCAGATTAATATCAGTTGGTTTTGGTGCTGCAGTCATCTTACTTGCTCCACTAATTTCTTATCATAAATAGAGTTTTACGTTCTCTAACAACAACTTCTTTATAAAATATACCGGCTCAAATCCTCATCTTTCGCAAGCTCGCCGACTTGTTCATCGACGTAAGCTGCATCCACCTTCACTGTTTCGCCGCTTTTGTCGGCGGCACCAAAGGATATTTCTTCCAGCAAACGCTCCATTACGGTATGCAAGCGCCTTGCGCCGATATTTTCGGTACGCTCATTCACTTGCCAGGCGACCTCTGCAATGCGTGCGATACCATCATCAGAAAATGTCAGGCTTACCCCTTCAGTATCCAGTAATGCAGTATACTGTTCGGTGAGCGATGCATCTGGTTCCGTAAGAATGCGCACAAAATCATCCGCGCCAAGCGCATTTAATTCCACACGAATCGGTAATCGCCCCTGTAACTCCGGGATGAGATCGGAAGGCTTGGAAAGATGAAAAGCACCAGAGGCAATAAATAAAATATGATCTGACTTCACCATGCCATATTTGGTGGACACAGTTGTCCCCTCAACTAACGGCAGCAAATCACGCTGAACTCCTTCACGCGAAACATCTGGGCCACTAGTTTCACCACGTTTACAAATTTTATCCATTTCATCCAGAAATACGATGCCATTTTGCTCCACGTTGTTCACAGCCTGTTGCTTGATGTCGTCCTCGTTCAGCAGCTTTCCCGCTTCCTCATCTGTTAACAGCTTAAAGGCATCCTTTATATTTAATTTACGAGTTGTGGTGCGCTTTGAACCCATATTTTGAAACATGCCCTGTAGCTGACTGGTCATTTCTTCCATGCCAGGTGGCGACATAATTTCAACACCAATAGGGCTACCGCTAAGTTCTATTTCAATCTCCTTGTCATCGAGCTCACCCTCTCGCAATTTTTTGCGGAATTTTTGCCGTGTAGCAGAATCCGAATCACTTAGCGGTTCTGGTTCAGCATTGAATCCCATGCCTGAATTTCTTGCTGGGCGTAACAAAATATCCAGAATGCGGTCTTCTGCGGATTCTTCAGCACGAAAACGTACTTTTTGTACCTCCACTTCGCGGGTAAGTTTTACAGAAATATCCACCAGGTCACGAATTATCGATTCAACATCACGACCCACATAACCAACCTCAGTAAATTTGGTGGCTTCTACTTTAACGAAAGGTGCGTTAGCTAACCTGGCCAGGCGGCGAGCAATTTCAGTTTTACCCACACCGGTAGGACCAATCATAAGAATATTTTTTGGTGTGATTTCACTTTTCAGCTCATCAGACACTTGTGAACGCCGCCAGCGATTGCGTAACGCAATAGCAACAGCTCGCTTTGCATCAGTCTGACCAATGATGTGCTTATCCAGCTCCTGAACAATTTCTCTGGGTGTCATTTGTGACATATATTTCTCTAGCAATAGGTTTCTCTAAAAACAGGTTTCTCTAAAACGGTTTCTCTAAATATAAGTTAAGAGGACTCACCATCAAGAACCTCAATGGTGAATTGATCGTTGGTGTACACACAAATGCTCGCAGCAATACCTAAAGCCTTTTCACAAATCGTGTATGCATCCAGCTCGGTATTTTCCATCAACGCCCGTGCGGCTGCTTCTGCAAAGGAACCGCCTGAACCGATGGCAATGACATCATGCTCAGGCTCGATCACATCACCGTTACCGGATATCACCAGGGAAGTCGTGTCATCAGCCACAGACAACAAAGCTTCTAGACGACGCAACATGCGATCGGTGCGCCAGTCCTTTGCTAACTCAACAGCTGCTCGAGTTAAATGACCCTGGTGTTTTTCTAACTTACCTTCGAATCGCTCAAAGAGCGTAAAGGCATCGGCCGTACCACCAGCGAATCCGGCCAGCACCTTTTCATGATACAAACGGCGAACCTTACGCGCATTACCTTTCAATATGGTGCTGTTAAAGGAAACCTGGCCATCACCGCCAACAACTACCTGGCCATTTCTGCGTACGGATAGAATCGTGGTGCCGTGATATTGTTCCAAAATCTGAATTCCTGTGTGCTTTTTGTATAAACAAATGGATGATCGTGAAGACAGACCGCTGATTTTACTACAATTGCAGACCTGGCAGCGACTTTCTCAGGGCTACTTTTCCCTGCTTATTTCTTCCTTGCCCGAGGGTGGGCCTTGTCGTAAACATCGGCAAGATGCTGGAAATCAAGATGAGTATAAATCTGGGTAGTTGATATATCCGCGTGACCTAACAGTTCCTGTACTGCTCGTAAATCACCACTGGATTCCAGCAAGTGGCTAGCAAAGGCATGGCGCAACTTATGCGGATGTACGCGACTATCCAGTCCCTGCTTGATGCCCCATTGGCGAAAACGTTGTTGCACAGCACGCGGAGTAATTCGGCTACCCTGTTTACTAACAAATAACGCAGACTCTTCCTCGCCCGCCAAAGCCACACGTGTTTTTAACCAACGCTGCAGTGCATCATTCGCGTACCGCCCTACAGGCACAATGCGAGCTTTATCTCCTTTACCTGTTACTGGCAGGCTGCCATCGGCAAGATCCACATCACCCAGATTCAGTGAAACCAGTTCTGCCAGTCGCAGACCAGAGCTATACATCAACTCAAGCATTGCCATATCACGGATCGCAAGGGGATTGTCATCACTGACGGCTAACAGACGGGCCATTTCATCAGCATCCAAAGGCTCTGGTAATTTTCGTGCTGACTTTGGTGCGCGAATACCCTTTGCTACATTCACCTTCAGGTGTTTTTCCCTCATCAAATATTGAAGAAAACTCCGCAATGCGGAAAGGGCGCGAGCCAGGCTACGCCCACCAATACCCTGGCGATGCCGCTTTGCTACCCAGCTACGCACATATTGTGCATCCAGCGATTTCCAGTCGGACAAACCCACAAGCTTGCAATATTCAACAACACCTTTGAGGTCACGGCGGTAATTGGAAATAGTGTGGGGGGATAGTCTGCGCTCAGTCTCGAGGTGAGCTAAAAATTCCTCAATCCACTGTCCTTCCATGAATTGGTCTATGGATTTGTCTTTTATGAGTTTGTCGTCAGAGCCCATGGTGGCCATACTCTTTCAGGTCTTTACTTCTTCAGATGTTTTCCTAAAGCAGCTGCAATAATGTCTGCCATGCGGGCCAGGAAATCAGTGTCCGTACCGATGGTGAAACGATTACGATCAAAACTACCAATCGCCAACAAACCAATGGGACCTTGTTTGCCTGTAAACCTTCCCAATGGAAGCAGTGCACTAGAACCAATTTCCTCAGCACGATCCGCAAAAAGAATCTGTAACTGTTCATCCTTTAGACGACCGCAGTAAGGTTTACTGCTCGTAGTACCATCCTTACTTCCACTCTTACCTTTACTGAAGACGCCCTTAAATTGACTGCTAAAAACGTCAACGTCAGTAACAAATCCCGGCAAGGCCGAATTAACATCCAACAACGGTGATCTTAGTAAGTGAACAACCGCGATATCTGTATCAAAATCTTTTTTCAAACGATCCGAAATTATCGTCAACAAATCTTCCAGATTCTCGGTCTCCATCAGCTGAAGAGTTAACTGATGCAAGTGGAAGTTGAGGCGATCATTATCACGTGCGATTTGAATTAGTCCATCGAGTTGTGCCTGACGATTTTCGTTACTCTCTCTTAACGTCGCCACCTGCCGTTCCACCAAAGATACTGCACTGCCCGTTTGATGTGGCACACGTAAATCGGTTAGCAACGTAGGTTTATCATCAAAAAAATCTGGATGTCGACGCAAGTAGTCAGCTACTCCTTGATCATCGATTTGTGGACTAACGCTTTGTATATTTTTCTTCACGCCAGAAGCTTCTGATATGCCTGTGTCTTGACTGCTCACTTGGTCACCTTTTGGTTACGGCTAAACTATTCGTTACGACTGTTTGTTACGGATAGAACTATAAAATAATTATATCGAAATTGTACCTTCATACACCGTCTCAGCCGGACCAGTCATATAAACTGGTGAAGACCCGCCTTGCCAGCGTATTAATAGTCGGCCACCGGGAAGATCCACCGATACCTCATCATCCACCATTCTCCATGTCCGCGCCACTGCCACGGCAGCGCAGGCTCCCGTTCCACAAGCTAGCGTTTCGCCCGCGCCACGTTCATATACACGCAACCGAATTTGATCGCGCGCCACAACTTGCATGAAGCCCACGTTGACGCGCTCTGGAAAGCGAGAATGAGATTCCAGCAACGGCCCCAACACAGCCACCGGCGCATCATCAACATTAGCCACATCTAAACTCGTCACATCAATAACGGCATGGGGGTTGCCCATGGATACCGCGCCAATCTCGATGAGCTGATCACCGGCACTCAGCGAGAAACGCTCCTCCTCCACATCAGCCTCAAAGGGAATATCTTTCGGATTAAAACGTGGTGTCCCCATGTCCACAGTGACCTGGCCATCCGGCTCCAGGACAAGCTGGATGGTGCCTGATACCGTTGCCACAGCTAATTCGCTCTTATCCGTAAGACCAGAATTTACCACATATCTGGCAAAACAGCGGGCTCCATTACCACATTGCCCCACTTCACCCCCATCTGCGTTATATATCCGATAATTAAAATCCACTTCGTCCGTTTCTGGGGGCTGCACCAAAAGCAGCTGGTCACAGCCAATTCCCCGGTGACGATCGGCAATAAAACGGATCTGATCCGGGGTAAGATCAACGGTCTGGCTAATGGCGTCAATCACCACAAAATCGTTGCCCAGGCCGTGCATTTTGGTAAAAGATAAACTCATTTAACTGATGGTACAGACTGTTGCGCGGGATTCAACAAACCATTTTTCCAGAGTTCAATTTAAGCATCAAGGAAAGTCACTCATGGCAAACCCATATTTCACTCCAGCGACCTTAAAATTTCTCAACGAACTATCAAATAACAATGAACGGGAGTGGTTTCAGGAAAACAAACAGCGTTATGAGGATACCGTCCGTAGCCCGGCGTTGGCATTTATCGAAGATATAGTACCCAAACTCCAGTTGATCGCGCCTCGATTTCGGGCCATCCCCAAAAAGGTGGGCGGTTCGTTAATGCGCGTTTACCGAGACACGCGCTTTGGTAAAGATAAAACACCCTACAAAACCAATATCGGTATCCAGTTTCGTCATGAAGCTGGCAAAGATGTGCACGCACCGGGCTATTACCTGCATGTTGAAAATGGCAATTTTTTTCTGGGTGCAGGTATCTGGCGGCCCGATTCAACCGCATTAGGAAAAATTCGAGACCGAATTATCGAAAAAGGTAATGAATGGGTATCTGCTCGGGAAAACAAAACCTTCAATAAAAGCTTTTCCCTGGAGGGTGAATCTCTTAAAAATGGTCCGCGTGGATACCCAAAAGATCACCCACTAATGGAAGACCTAAAACGAAAAGATTTTATCGCTATAAACGAAATTACAAAAAAAGATGTCTTATCAGAGGGATTTCTGGATGAAGTAATGACGCAATTTAATAACACTGAGCCGCTGATGCGTTTTTTATGCTCGGCACTGGAAATACGATTCGATTAAATTATTGTTCTCTGCGCCAATCACCTGACTTACCGCCACTCTTCTCCATCAGCCTTACATCAGTAATGGTCATGCCTCGATCCACCGCCTTGCACATATCGTACACAGTGAGCAGAGCAATTTGCACCGCTGTTAGCGCTTCCATTTCTACGCCTGTCTGACCGCTGGTGTGTACAGTGGCACGACAAGCAACAGCGTTATGTTCATTTTGTATTTCAAAATCCACGGCAACTTTACTAATCGCCAGCGGGTGACATAGAGGAACTAGATCTGAAGTTTTTTTGGCTGCCATAATGCCTGCTACTCTTGCAATGCCGAGTACATCACCCTTGCCATGTCGGCCTTCCACGATAAGGCTCAAGGTCTCCGCCTGCATGCGGATTAAACCCTCCGCCACAGCCACCCGCTGTGTAATGGCTTTATCCCCCACATCCACCATGTGTGCTTCTCCAGCCTTATTGAAATGGGTTAATTTGCTCATTTTCGTATCCTGCCCTTGATTCCTGCTTAGGATAAACATTGCCAATATCCCGACAATACACCTTTAGACATCAAAAAGTCCTATGGCGCGAGAACCCCTGTTTAATAAGAACTATAGGGACTGACGTATGTCGAAGATTTATAGCCTAAACTAAGTATACTTGGAGAAGCCATGACCATCACCGTAAAATTCTTCGCCAGTCTGCGTGAAACCCTTAATCGGGACACCTGCGCCGTAAATAGCTCCGATGCTGCTACAGCGGCTGATGTCTGGCGCGTTGCCACCGATAACCAGGAATTCCCAAACAACACCCTTATCGCCATCAACATGGATTACGCTAACTCAGAACAACCCGTCAACGATGGTGACGAAGTGGCATTTTTCCCACCCGTGACAGGCGGTTAAGCATGGTTGAATTGCGCGAAAAAAATTTCGACCCCTGGAAAGAAATACAGCAATACCAAAATAACCACCCAGAACTGGCTGGTAAATTTGGAGCCACTTCTATCTTCGTGGGTACTATGCGTGATTTCAACGAAGGAAACGAAGTCAGCGCAATGACTCTTGAACACTACCCGGAAATGACCAAAAAACACCTGCAGGACATCTCAGCGGAAGCAACACAAAAATGGGACATTCTCGATACCCTAATCATCCACCGCTATGGTGAAATTCTACCTAACGATCCCATCGTATTGCTGGCTGTGTGGTCCGCACACCGTTCGGAATCATTTTCAGCATGTCGTTATCTTATTGAAGAGTTAAAAACCCGTGCGCCGTTCTGGAAAAAAGAATCTGTTAACGAAAAAACTCGTTGGGTACAAAAAAATACCCCGGCAAAATAATATTTAGGTATGTGCCGTCACATGTGGCATGTTGTACGCGAGACTTGCATCAACAGGCACTGAAACAATTTCAAATGTCATATCGATAAGATTGCCCATCACATAAGTCGGCGACGCACCAACACCAGCGACCGTACCAGGATTAATAAAAACTGATTCCGTTTGTTTCACTGTAGCGATGCTATCAATCTCTGCGCAATGATC
>JAUVNZ010000017.1 GCA_030599435.1 Gammaproteobacteria bacterium
ACGGAAGCGGTGTGCGAGAAAATTCTCGATGGATTTGGTGAGCAAATGCGGGCCGTGTCTCTCAAGTTTGTGCCTACGGCGATTCTTTCGCGGCAAATTGCCGGGATCCGCGGGCACTCCCTGATTATTAATTTGCCGGGCAAACCAGCAGCGATAGCAGATTGTCTGCAGGCAGTGTTTCCTGCGGTGCCTTATTGCATAGATCTTATCGGTGGCCCCTACCTGGAAACCGATCCAGACGTCATTAAGGCCTTTCGCCCAAAACAAAAATGACCGCCTGGAAGCCCAGCTAGATGCCTGCGCAGCTTCTTTTCTTTCCAGCCTGGTGGTTGTTCAAAATATTCGTAAAAGCCTCGCAGATTCAGTGTAATTAGGTGTCCGTAGTAGGGGCATAAACAGTAGACCCGTAAGCATTGTTGTTTGACACAAGGACGCGAAAGGCGCGAAGATATATCCGTTCATTTGTTTAAATTATTTTGGCTGAGAGAAAGTTATGTCCAATAGTCTTGCACAGCAGCGGCCCTCTGAACGTGCGCCGCGTTTGCCACGGCCATTGTCTCTGCCACTGGCGTTAATTCCCACGTATTTTCACTCCGGGTTCCTGGCTGGTGTCCTTAATCGGATCATGGCGGATCTTATCGCCAATGGTGAGTTTGATTTTCTGGAACAACGTGTGGTGTGTATTCGGGTGGACGATGCGTCTATCAAGTTCTGCCTGCGGCTGAGTAATGGCCGATTCAGACCCTGCGATGAGAGCGAGCCCGCTGACGTAGTGATTTCCAGTACCGTCTATAATTTCCTGATCCTGGCCACTCGACAAGAGGATGCCGATACGCTTTTTTTCCAGCGTCGGCTGAAACTGGCAGGTGATATCGAGCTGGGTTTGGCGGTAAAAAATCAACTGGATGCCATGGATTGGGATAGCATCTCCTTGCCACTACCTTTGCGCAAGGCGGCAGAAAAGGGCGCATCGTTGATCGACGTGTTGCGCAAGCTCCGCGCCTGACGAGTTACGGCCAACTCTTTACCCGTGTACTGTCTACTCCGCTGTTTCGACCGCATAATCGCGAGCCGCAGCGTGTAGTGCTTTTATCCCCGCCTCGCCATACCAGTAACCCTCACAGTCACCCGCAGGATTAAGCTTTGCCAACCGGTTTTGGCAGCTGTCCGTGTCCATTTTCCCATCCAGCGCCGCTCGAAACAGGTCGATGATTTGCTCGGTATTTCGGGATTGCGGCGTAATGCGTAACACATCCACTCCCAGGGTTTTAAGCTCATCGGTATGCATGATGAGATTATAGGGTTGCGCTGATTGCAACTGAACGCCATTAATGTTCAGAAATGACTGCTCTTCACGGGTCTTTAACGGCAGTCCATCCGGGTAATCCAGACAACGGAGCTGGCAATCGTCTTTGGGCAGATTGGCATGACGTGCGGTAAAGCAGCGGGCGGAGATTGCCAATGGCAGGCGCCCGTAGATCGTGATTTCGGTTTGCAGATTTGCTGGCCGTTGCCGTTGTAAATCGGCGAGTGTGTCGCGGCTTAGTTCAACCGGCATCACCCAACGGCGCATCCCCAGTTTGGAGAAATACTGTAACGTGTGCTGGTTGTAGATGTTGACGGTGGGTCCTGTGACAAAGGGTATTTTTTCTTTTTCGCTATTCAATGTCAGTCGGTTTACCGCCGCCATATCATTGGCCTCCACCATGAAGCGACTATTTTCACATAGATGTCGCAGGGTGCGAAGTTCGGATTCCGCTTCCAGTAACGACAGGGTGGAGAGCACAACCTCTTTGCCAGCATTCTGGATCCGTTGTGCCAGCTCCAGCCATTCATCGGTATTCAATGCGCGGCGTTTGGAGCACACGGTTTCGCCCAGGTAAATAATATCCACTGAGGTTTCCAGCATGCGGTCATAAAAGGCCAACAGATCTTCGCGTGGCCAAAAATAGGGGACAGGAGCTAATGAGATTTTCATGGTTTAATATATTATCAGTGAGTCTTGTGCAAACCGTCAAAAGTATTTATCAAAGAGGGTGTTATTTTCTGTGGCCCCGATAACCAAAGGATTTACCAAAGTAAGTAGCGATATTCCTTACAATGTATGCATTGAACGTATTGAAAGGCACAAACCTGGGGAAGTCCTGATTGATTTTCATTATTTTTTATTCTTCAAGGTGATATTAGCTAACAGGCATTTACCCGATCAAAAAATCTTACCCTAAAGAGTAATCTCTTTTTAGATGTTTCATCACTATCGACAAGTTTCTCCCTGGTATGCATCACGTTGTTTGATATCAGCCCCATTCCAGATTCTAACCTGCCTTCAATCACATATTCAGATTCATTTAATAACAAAGATTCCAGAATATCTCTGGCGGCAAGGACTTCATTATCGTCAGACCAGGCCATATCCATTTTTCTAAAAGAAAACCTATGACATAAATGACCATCAGAATTAGTCCAGAAAACTCTTCCCCCCAGATGCTCATTTATTTCACCGGTTTTTGGATTCTTATACTTAAAACAATCATTTCTCATTAACGTTCTAAGGGCTTCTGGTTCTTTATCGCGGAGAAGAATGTACAGCACTTCATTATCCAAAACCTTATTATTGCCCCCTTCAATGGCAGGTCGTTTACACAATAAAAACAAGGCCTGTATTGTTTTGTTTGACCCATAATATGTGGCGTCTGTATGCCAACGGACATGTCTTGTTGTAAAAGGTATGGCTTTATTTAAAATACCTGAGTCGGTTAATTCATCAGATTTGGAATGTCGGGTAGATTTATCTGTATCAGTGACCCCAAGTTGTTCTCCTAATTTTAATAAAGAATCCATATTCAGTTCAGCGGTTCCCGCAGTGTAAACACACATATTAGCTATTTCTATAAGCTCCAATACCCTGGCTTTTTCAGCGTTTGTAATCGCTGCCATATTTGCGAACTCAACAACTAAATCTCCAACACTTTCAGGGTAAGCAGCCAGCTTTTCCTCACGCCATTTTTCATAATCTTCATCTGTATCCAGATCAAACCTTTTTGGATATTTTGTATTCCAATTTTTCATCAAGTTTTCCTTATTACCGATAAATAGTTAAAGCAACGGCCAGGATATAGAATAAAAGAGGTCCCGTTTTTATTGTGTATTGTCGGTAATTGCTCGGTCTCCGTTCCAGACTCGACTCTACCGATTCCATCCATGGAATCGTCCTTCATTACTCTCGACAATTGCGTCCTGCGTTGTTCTACCTTCGCCCATCCATGGGCTCGTACCTCCTGCGTGACCGCCAGGGATGGCGGAAATGCAAAGGGATTGTCCGGAACAATCCTTGTCCATGCAGTCGTGCGGCTAATCAATGATGTTTTTGGTTCTGGCTTCACCGGGTTAGGGATTTTCCCAGGATTATTGCCAGGGTCGGTGATAGGCACCCAGCGTAGTTTGTGCTCCCTCGGAGACCTTTTGCAGTTCATTCAGCCAGCTGGTCTGCGGTGCAAAGTGCTCCGGATCGCGTTGGCAGGCATCCAGAGCTGCGCGCCAAACCCGGGTGACTTGCGCCACGTAGGTGGGGCTGCGCTGGCGACCTTCGATTTTGATAGCCGCGATTCCCATTGCCTGGAGTTTTGGTAACAGGGCCAGGGTGTTCAGGCTGGTGGGTTCCTCAATGGCGTAATAGGTTTGACCGTTGGCCACGAAGCGCCCCTTGCACAGGGTAGGGTAGCCAGCCTGTTCGGTCTCCTGGTAGCGATCAATAAGCAGGCCATCGAGCCGGCATTCCAGCCCTTGCGGGGTCTCCTGCCAGCGTACTGCCCTGGCGGGAGAACAGGCACCGCAGGTATTGGGTGATTCGCCGGTGACATAGGAAGACAGTACGCAGCGTCCTTCTACCATCACGCACAGACTGCCAAAGCCGAAGATCTCGATGGGCACCGGGCTGTTTTTCACCACGTGTTCTACTTGCGCCAGCGATAATACGCGTGGCAACACCGCGCGTCGAATACCGAAATGTTCGTGGTAAAAACCAATGGCTTCGTAATTGGTGGCCGAGGCCTGCACGGAAAGGTGTAGGGGCAAGTCAGGCCAGCGTCTGGTGGCGTAGTCCATAACACCAATATCGGCCACGATTAGCGCATCCACGCCAAGTTCCGCGGCACGATCCACAGCCGTCTGCCAGCGCTCCCAGCCTGCCGGCTGCGGGTAGGTATTAATAGCCAAAAACACCCGCACCTGTCGTTGGCGCGCATAGGCCAGGCCTTTAGCGATATTGCTCTCGTTGAAGTTGAGCCCTGCGAAATGCCGCGCATTGGTATCATCGCGAAATCCCAGGTATACCGCATTGGCGCCGTTATCTACGGCGGCCTTGAGGGAGGGTAAATTGCCAGCGGGACAGACTAGTTCCATATTTTGCTAACTCAAGTGTAAGAATTCTGGAAAACACGCTGCTACTATAAAGATTGGCACAATTTATGCCAATTTATTTATTAAGAGGGGGATTGGTTGATCCGTCTGATAAGTCAGTTAGTTCGCACTCTCTGGTTGAAATATCAAGAATATTTTGGCTATTTGCAAAAGGTATCGTGACTCTAAGCAGGCACTGTTTGTGTGTTTTACACTGACATTAGGCTTTATTTTGTTGCACCTAAGATACTATTATTGTACGTTTTATTCACTTTCATGGGAGAAAAAGCTCGTGGAAATTATAGTGAGATATTTTGCAGGCATACGGGAACGATTTGGACGTAACGAAGTTTGCCTTGAGATTAATGATGCGACTACGGTAGGGGAAGTCTGGCGGCGTGTCTCAAATGGAGAACCTCTACCTAATAACACCCTGGTGGCGCTCAATATGGAATATTCCAATGCATCTGAACAGGTGAATGATGGAGACGAAGTAGCTTTCTTTCCCCCAGTCACGGGTGGCTGAAGGTGGGAAATTTGTCAACCTGACTAGCTAACCACGATAGTACAATGTGTGAGGTTTTATGCGCGCTACCCTGTTCACTGAATATTCATTCAAAGTTCTTTTGTATTTGGCTCGTAATGGTGAGTCGCTAGTAAGGGTAGGTGAAATCGCACGTGTATGCGGCATGTCGAAAAATCATCTGGTCAAGGTGATTCAAAATCTGGCTCATTCAGGTTTTATCATCACTGTGCGCGGGAAAAATGGCGGTGTTAGCCTGGAGCGGGCGCCAGACCTCATCAACCTGGGTGATGTGGCACGTCAAACCGGCATGAATCTGGAAGATGTGGACTGCTTTGATATCTCAGGACGTGATTGTCCCTTTGAGGTTGATTGTAAATTAAAACATGTCATCCATAATGCCCGCTGTAGTTATATGGCCACTATGGACAAGTACACATTAGAGTTCATTCTTTAACTAGCCTGGGGATTCCTGTAGGCCAGGTTAGTTACGTTCTGACGGGTCCGATTGGAGTTTCCTGGCTTGTTCATCAAGGAGACGTAGGTTTACCGTATATTGCGAGCGCCAATCTTTATTGCCGAGCCCCCAATGGCCGATCATCAATTGGCGTCGGCGCAACTCCTGTTCCAGCCGGTTGAGCACCAACCACTTCTTGTTGCACCAGCCAGGGGCTAGCAACAAGTTGGACGGGGCGGTAGCGGTGAGGCGGTGGAAGATCACATCTGGCGGCGTACGTTCCACCAAATCAACAGCGATGTCGATGTATTCATCCAGTGTTAGCGGCTGATATTCACCTCGTCGCCACTCGTTGGCCAGTTGGGTGCCTTTTACCACGTGCAGCGGGTGCAACTTCAGGCCCTCCACCCCAAGCTCCAGCACTCGGTCCAGGGTGGTGTAGTTATGGGCGCGGGTCTCACCGGGCAGGCCGATAATCAGATGCGTGCACACTTGCAACTCTCGTGCATGAGCGGCTTGTAGCGCCTGGCGGTATTCGGCAAAACCGTGGCAGCGGTTGACGCGGTCAAGGGTTTCGTCAAAGGCCGATTGCAGCCCCAATTCCAGCCAAACCTCATGGCCCTGATTCTGTAAGCTAGCCAGCAGATCCAACACCGGTTCCGGCGCACAGTCTGGTCGGGTGCCGATGGAAATCCCAATGACATCCGGCTCCGTCAGCGCCTGTTGATAGAGTCGTGATATATGCTCAACGTCGCCATAACTGGAAGTATAGGCCTGAAAATAGGCGATGAATTTACGTGCCCCAGTGCGCTTGGCGATGACACGACGTCCTGCATCTATTTGTTCTTTGATAGTGAGTGGCTGTCGTCCATTAGGGCTGAAAGACACATTATTGCAAAAGGTGCAGCCGCCAGTGCCTTTACTGCCGTCGCGGTTGGGACAACTGAAACCCGCGTCCAGGGCGATTTTGTGCACTCGCTCGCCATAGCGGCGCAACATGGCTTGTCCGAAAGTATTAACGTGATCTGCAAGCGTCATTCGATAGTGTCATGCATGTGATGCGAGTTCTCTCTTAACCAGTCTGCTTAAGTAACGCATGATCTATGGGTGAGTGCAATCATAATTTAACACGGCATTAATTGCTTCATTGACGGTGATAAGCGTTTTTTCGATTATGAGTTTTCTTTCTCTGGCAGGATGTTTGGAAAGAATTTTATGAGTAAACCAACCGCCATACCAACGGCAAAACCAATGGCGATATTGTGAGTGCCTACGGAAATGGCGCCAATTAGTAATGCGATAAATGCAGCTTGTCTGTGAGGGAGGATGTCACGAATCAGCATGCAATGTTCGACGCCAACGTAAACTAGTAACGCACCCAGAACAGGGGCTGGTATAAGGGCAAACAGGCTGTGTGCTGAGTCGCCGAATAGCAGTCCGGCAGCGATAAAAATGCAACCAAGAAAAATAGTGGCACTTCCTGTTCTTGCGCCAAAACGATAATGGGCTGTTAAGCCACCCGCACCGTGACAACATGGCAAGGCACCGAAGAGTCCACCAATGAGGTTGCCGATACCCAGGGAGGTGCACAGGGAACGCGGTGTCACACGCTGGGCGCGTTCACCAAAATACTCATGTGCCACGTGATAAGTGGAGACGATGGAATTGGAAAACGTCAGTGGAATTTGTGGGATCACCATTAATACAAAGGCAGTGATGAAATCGTTGGTCGAAGGGATAACCAGCTGTGGCAGGGTTAAACTGCTGGATAGGCTCGGCAGCTGTTCACTGGGTGTCATAAAAACGCCTACAAGAATACCCAAAGGGATCAGCACCAGTGTTGCAGGTAAGTGCTTTGATGAGCTTAGCCTTAGAATAATAACGCCGGTTATCGCTGCCAGTCCCAGGGTAAACCATGTACCAGGGTAGTTTAGGCTGATGCCCTGAAATGCATCATTGGGATTGGTAATCAGGGTGAGTCCTTTCTGTGCCAGAAACAGTCCGATAGAAAGTTGAATACCACGTACGATGGGTTTAGTGAATATGTGACTCAATCCACTAGCAAGCTTACCAATCGTCAGTAGTAAAAGAATGCCACCCATTAATAGACCCGTTGCCGCGATGAGTTGGGGTGATGCATTCATGGCAATAGCGATAACCGCCATTGCTTTTAATGGTTGCACCGGCAGGGGTATCTTGAAATAGTAACCGGTGATGAGGTAATGCAAACCCACGAAGCAAAACACCGCCACCGGGGACAGACCATTATTGATAATGAGCAAAATGGCCAGCGGTAATAGCACGCCTAAATCGCCGAAGCTACCACCTATGTTGCCACCAAAGTCGCGTAGCCCCTTAGTGATAGATGTGGATGGTGCCCATTTCATCGTCGGTGTTCTTCCCCTGTTCCTCTTTCTTCCAGCTCATCCCTCTAGCTCACTTATATTTCCTGTTTCCAAAGATACAATCTGCATTTGTTATGCCAGATTCCCACTAAAACCCTGAGCGGTTAGTGTGAGAGTAAAACGTCTGAAACATCTTTATTTTTAAGAAAAACAATAAGTTGTAAGAATTGAACGAGGGGGTGATGGGGTGTTGAATGGGCTTCATCTGAGGTCAGGCCAAATCATCAAATAGCCACAAGGTTAGTTGAACGTTTTGTTCAACGCTTTGTTCAGCACTTTGTTCAACGAGGGGAAAGCAGGGTGATTGTCATTATCCAACCACGTCAAGTATGCGGCCACGGAATCGCACTCCCAACCAGGTTGAGAGTGATCGGCAATGTTCGATGTTTACGCCATCAAGACCATCGATAGCGGTGGCTGTTACCTTAGTAAAGTATTTTGGCGCTTCGGCCAGGAACTTCAGCATTGCAGTAAAAGAGCCCTCAAGGGCGGGGCAGCAGTGATGTTCGTAGGTATCGGTATTAGCAGCGTTCATGGATATGGAAACGGCATCAATGGCACGGCCGAGTTCGGGCAGTACATTGCGTTTGTGTACCAGGTTGGCAAGTCCATCCGTGTTTAGTCGAGTTCGTCCACGGTGAGATTTAATGAAGTTGGCAACTTCGAGCAACACGTTGAGGCGTAGAGTGGGTTCGCCGTAGCCACAGAACACCACCTCTTTATAGTTAGCGGGTGAGCCGATGGCGTCGATGAGTTGTTCCGCTGTAGGGCGATGTTGCAGTGTCAGGTTGTATTGGTGGACCTGATGAATGCCATTGTGTTTGGGGCAGAAAGAACAACGTAAAGTGCAGCGGTCTGTAATGTTGAGATACAGATTATCGCGGATCTCGTAAGTTATGATTTGTTCTGGCATGGAGTTATTGTAAATTGTTGAGTTAACAGGTTCACGTATTATTTTCGAACGGCACGTATTGCCCATTCGTAATCCCAGTTGCCCATGTAAGACTTGCCATTGAGAAAATACACTAGCCATGCACCTTGTCTATTATAAATATCTTCAGTGGTGGTCCAAAAACCAGTGCTCGGCGTATCAGGAAAGATCGCACTATTGATTGCGGGCTCATAACATTTGGATTCTATCAGGGTGCTAAGTTCTTCAAGGTTTGGTAATCGCCAGTCACGAAAACCGGCGTAACCACCTTCTTCATTGAGCCTTATGATGGCTATCTTTGCATCACTCCAGCTTGCACGATCAGGGACGTTGAGGCAGTGATCGTTATTCCACCGCATGCCTATTGGGCAACGCATCCAGGTCAGTCCAGACCGGGTGTCGGCGACGATGCCCTGGCCAAGATCTTTGAAATGATGGCTGGGTGTATCGGCCTTTGCGGAACGGAAACATTCACTAGCCAGCGCATTGCCGCTGAATACGAAAGCGATTATTAGAAAACAGATAAAAAGATAGATATTGTGGTAATGCATAATATTACCTTACGTTGAGTCACTCTTTTTCGATGCACACCTGTTTAATGTACAAGAGTGCTGATAATCAGTATATCCATTAAAATGGGTTTTTTCGCTACAGCACGGACAATTTTTATTTTGTTTGAGCCCTACCTGCATGAAACTGGATGACAGGGCATCATAGTAAAGCATTTTGCCGATAAGTGGTTGTCCGATATCAAGCAGAATTTTGATGGTTTCAATGGCCTGCAGGAGACCGATGATTCCGGGTAATACCCCGAGTACACCAGCCTCACTGCAGGAGGGTGCTGTTTCCTGGGTTGGTGGCTCTGGATATAGGCAGCGATAACAGGGGCTGATCTGATTGTTGTTCTCATCATTATCTCGATTCCAGAAAACAGTCACCTGCCCCTCGAAGCGATGAACTGCGCCGTGGACATTGGGTAGCCCCATGCGAACGCAGGCTTCGTTAACAAGGTAGCGTGTGGCAAGGTTGTCCGATCCATCAATAACAATATCGTAATCCTTTAAAATGTCTTCCACGTTGCTTGCATCAATACGTGTTGGGTAAGTGACAACATTCACTGAAGGATTAAGTGCGTTAATGGTTTCGCGTGCCGATTCCACCTTGGCCTGGCCAATGCGTTGATCGGTATGCAGCACTTGACGTTGCAGGTTGCTTCGCTCCACAACGTCGAAGTCCACAATGCCCAGGGTGCCGATACCGGCTGCGCCCAAGTAAAGTGCGGCCGGTGAGCCCAGACCTCCGGCACCGACCAGTAGCACCCTACTGTTGAGTAACCTGAGTTGACCGTCTTGTCCTACGTTGGGCAATGTTAGATGCCGGGCGTAGCGCTCGCGGCTCTCACTATCAAGAACACGGGGGATGTCGAATGGTAAACCTTCTTTTTTCCAGCGCTCGAAACCACCTGTCACAGAATAGACATTTCGATAACCCAGCTGTTTCAGATTTTCTGCGGCAAAAAGCGAACGAACACCTGTGGCGCATAACAACAACAAAGCACACTCGGTGTCCGCAACATGATCCTCGATTTGCAACTCCAGAAACGCACGTTGCAGGCGTAGGGCAGTCGTGGGGCTCCCGCTTGCGACTTCCTCTGTTTCGCGGACATCGACAATGACCGCCCCATGGGATTCTCTCACCACGGCCTCAGCCGGTGTGACCTCGGGGATAATGGCTTTGAGTTGTTCAAGCCGACGATCTTTGGCTTTCATTGTGTATGCCTGTTAGTCAGTGGCGTTAGTAGGTGGCCCAGTGTGGATGTTCATGATTTCGAATTTATCTTTGTCTTTACATAAAGGTAGTTAGGCGGGGATTATTTAGAAGCATTCACCATGTAGGCAACAGCCGCTTTTACCTCGTCATCAGACAATTTACTCTTGCCACCCTTCGGAGGCATCATGCCTTTCTTCCCTTTAAAACCCTTGATGGCATGTTCATTCAGTGTGTCCATACCTTTGCTGATAGGACCTGCCCATGCGGCTTTGTCACCAGACTTTGGAGCCCCTGCCACCCCGGTGCCATGACAGGTTCGACAGGCGGACTTAAACACTGTCTCGCCATTCGCGGCGATGGATGGTGTCGCATAAAGCAGGGCCAATACACCCATGGCGATGGTTGCGGATTTCCAGTTAGTCTTGCTTCGTTTTGTCATGTTTTGTCTCCTGATTATTTCTTATAAACATTGGCATCGATGGGCGAAGCCAAGCGATCCCGGTCAAAATTGACCAAAGTTTGACTAACAATATCGCACATTATGTGCCAACACTCTGAGGTGATTTGCTGTTATTTAGGGAAAAGGGGGTATTCGTGAAAACTGACGGCCCTAACTTGTTGAAATTTAAATATAACCATGTTTAATCGAGAAGGGTGGACGGCGCGAAAACGGGTTTGTCGGGGCGGACGAATACAATATTTTGTTGCACTAAATTTGTTCAGGCTGAACATTTCGTTCAACCGTGGAATCCTGCCACCAGTCAGCAACAACTTTACCCACCGCAGGATTGACCAGATAGCCATAGGAACGGTGGCAATTAAGCCCTTTTTCATTGCGAAAAAAATTATAAATTCCCTTGCTGTGATCCTCGATTGATTCAATGATTTCCTGCTCCACCATTTCATCAAAGTCATCTGAAAAAATATGATCCAGGGCGGTGATATCGCCAATAGATGAAATATTTACCCAGTTTTTGATATTAGTAGGGTATTTCTTTTTACCGGTATATTTATTCCCCATTAATCTGCGTTGTACATAGTTCATCCCCAGCGGGCTGCCTATAGTAAGAAATAGGTCTATCTCACCTGGCAGCGACTCCAAATGTGAGAGTTCCCATAACGTGTCGTACGCAATAACCGAACCCATACTGTGACCGATGAGTAGCACTTTGTCAGAATTGCTTAGTAATGGACGCAATTCCTGTTTCAATAATTCACGGACATCACAGGCAATATTATTTCTGTTTTGAAAATAGTGCCTGGTTTCTTCAGCAGTTGAACGAATTCGCTCAGGCAACAACCAGAGTAAAAAAGGTAAGTGGTCGACAATGCTGTAAAGGGATCGATCCAGTTTACGATGCCAGGCTTTTGCTTCCCGGATATCCTGCTCTGTGGGTCCGTGTTGATTGATTAGTGCGTCAATCCACGGCAGATCGCGATTGATGTCTTTGGTCGTGCGATAGTAAAGATAATTCCAGGCGATGAGCTTGAATTCCTCATCATGTTGAATCAGTTCACTGGCAATATGGGGTTCAGCCCGGCGTACGCCTTCAATCATTGTGCGCCAAACCATATTTTGATGTTGATCTGCCGGGGGCTTGGGATTTTTGCCCGGTACAAAAATAATATGACGTTGATTCATCTGTATTATCTACCAATCATGTCAGGCTTCAGTTTGAACTATGCTATAGCTGATAATCGACTATTTCACGATCTATAGGAAATAACTATAGGAAATAACTATAGGAAATAACTATAGGAAAAAGGTGTGTCATATGGCAGAACGATTCAGAGTACTAATTCTAGGCTATGGTGAAATGGGCCATGCCATGGAGTACTTGCTAAAAGAAAGGCATCAACTGGAAATATGGGAAAAATACCCACAGAAAAATTTTGAATCGGTAGTACTTGAAGATGCTGCATCTAAAGCGGATATAGTGTTGTTTTGTTTACCGGTTAATCCCCATCGAGAGATCGTTATACAAATTGAGCCACACCTTAAAAATACCTGTCTCTGTATAAGTATTGCCAAAGGCCTGGACGAAACAGGTCAAACTGCTGCGCAAATTTTTTCCGAGGTGCTTGAATCACACCAGCCTTATAGTTTGTTGTATGGGCCAATGATTTCTGAGGAGATCCGTGCTGGCCGTTATGCCTTCGCGCAACTAGGTTGTGATGATATGGGTTCATATAACAAGGTACATGAGTTGTATCGTGGTACGCGTCTTTATATTGAACACACCTCAGATGTCATTGGGATCAGCTGGTCAGTAATCTTGAAAAATGTTTATGCGCTGGTGTTTGGTATGGCGGATGAATTACAGCTGGGCGATAACATGCGCGGCTATCTTTCAGTCGCCGCCTTGCGCGAGTTAGACCAGATAGTTCGTAAAATGGGCGGGTTAGCGGGCAGCCCATATCATCTGGCAGGATTGGGTGACCTGATTACTACTGCTACCAGTGAAGATTCACATCATCACGAATTAGGTCGTATGTTAGCTCGTGGGGAAACCCAACGTATTGAAGGCGAAGGCATCCATACGCTTGAGATGGTAAACCAGCATCGGTTATTTAATACCCAAGACTATCCACTTCTTCAGTTAATAAACGATATCGCCGGGAATCCGCAAGATTCGCAAAAGAAAATCGATGGATATTTACAACAAGTTTATTCCTGAAAATGTTCTGGTTTCCACTGGGGCAAAAAAAAGCCCCGTCAGGCTCGGAGGAGGTGTGAGCATGGTAGACAGGGCTTAAAATGTTCTACAAAGGGGGAGTAGAACGTTAATGGAGAGTATAGGCTAATTATAATATAAGTGTCAACTAATATAGATAAATAAATGCATATTTAAGTGATTGTCTCTAAACTATAACTATATGTTTTTAAAGAAAATATTAAGAATAGGTGATTATGCCTGAAGTCTTAATCAAACCGTCCCATCCATTGTATCTCGCTATTGATCAGGGCGGCCATGCCAGCCGGGTTATGGTGTTTGATGAGCAAGGTGATGTGGTTGCCGAGTCGATTCGTGAAGTGACCGCATCTCACCC
>JAUVNZ010000384.1 GCA_030599435.1 Gammaproteobacteria bacterium
GCGCTAGGAAGGGTACATGATGCAGAGCAGGCACATCGAGCCATTGAGTCGGTCAAAGCGTGTCAGTTCAATAGCTATAACATAGATCTTATGTTTGGGCTGCCTGCTCAGGATATCTCAGCAGCCCAATTAGATCTTAAGGCAGCTCTTGTTTACCAGCCACCCCATCTATCTTTGTATCAACTTACTATAGAAGCCAATACCCCGTTTAAACATACACCACCGGAAAACCTGCCTGATAATGATCTGCTGGCTGATATGCAGGATGCACTGGTAACCGAGGCGGAGGCGGTGGGCCTCGAGCGATACGAGGTTTCGGCCTATGCCGTAAATGGCCGGCAGTGTCGTCATAATGTGAACTATTGGGAGTTTGGAGATTATCTAGGTATAGGCGCGGGTGCACATTCAAAGATTACTGATCAAATAGGGGTATCTCGATTCTCAAGGCCCAGGTTGCCCAGGCAATACATCGCTACAGCAGGTGCAAATGAGTCCATTGTTAATGAACGAAAGCTAGATCAGAAAGATCTGGTACTTGAGTTTATGATTAATGCGCTTCGCCTGAAACAGGGTTTCACTTTGCAGCAATTTTCGTTAACGACCGGGTTAGCTAGTGATGTGATATCCGATGGCATTAACAAGGCGATAAAAAAAGGTTTAATGGTGAAAAATAAGGACAGGGTAAAAACGACAGATAGGGGTTTTGGATTTCTATCAGAGGTTCAGCTGTTATTTACATAAAGAAAAATGTAAATTGGCATTATATTTTTTGCATAAATTCTTTTGAATATATTGAACTAATAATATCATGTTAGAGAAACCTCAACTCAGGCTGACACTCTTTACCGATTACATTTGTCCTTTTTGTTACATCGGTGACCTGAGATTACAACACTTACAGGAAGACTATGATGTGCTGATTAATTTCCGCTTCATAGAAATTCATCCCGATACACCGCAACTGGGAACAACGGTAGATTCTCTGGATTATTCACACGAGCAGTGGCAGGGCATGATGGATGGCTTAGTGGATATGGCACAGGAAGAAGGAATTACCCTGGCCCCTGTGACTCTGCTTGCAAATTCTCATCGAGCATTATTGCTGGCAGAAGCAGTAAAAAAAGAAGGGCGTGAGATATTCTATAAATTCAACCAGGCCTTGTATGAGCAGTATTTTTTGTCAGGAAGAAATATTGGTGATGACGGGGTATTGAGAGAAATTGCTCAAGCAAGTGGAGTCAGTGATGAAGTAATAGATGAAGCCTGGAGCGACCCCGAATATGAAAAAACCTTACAGATGAATATGAGCATGGCTGTGAAAGCAGGAGTAACGGGCACACCGACATTTTTTATCGGCCAGCAACGCTTAACAGGAGCCGTTTCAACATTGAAACTAAAACAGGTAGCGGAAGCATACATTAATGAAAAGAATAAACAGGGAAGTCATTAAGCTATGAATAAAACCGCTAAAATGTTCCTTCTTTTTGTTGGCTTTCCATTACTCATCGTAGGTAATGCCTATTTTTATTTTACTGAAGAAGCTAAGCAGCTGCCCGAAGTAGAGTTCACTTTACTTGATGGAAAAAAACTAAAATTAGATGAGCTGAAAGGTAAGACGATACTATTAAATTTCTGGGCTACGAGCTGTTCACCGTGTAGAAAAGAAATACCTGGGCTGGTAGATCTTTATAAGGAATTTTCAGTTAAAGGTGTGCAGATTATTGGCGTTGCGATGGCACATGACAGGCCTGATCAGGTGATTGCATTTAAGCAAGATTATAATATTCCGTATGCACTAGCGCTCGATATTAATTCAGAAGTCGCGAAGGCCTTCGACGTAGAAGTAATCCCTGTCAGCATACTCATTTCA
>JAUVNZ010000033.1 GCA_030599435.1 Gammaproteobacteria bacterium
GACGAAGCGGCAAGCCGTATTCGTATGGAAATTGATAGTAAACCGGAATCAATGGATCGGCTTGATCGACGTTTAATACAGTTGAAAATTGAAAGAGAAGCTTTGAAAAAAGAATCTGACGATGCTTCCAAACGTCGGCTCGCTGATCTGGAAACAGAAGTTGATAGGCTGGAGCGTGATTACGCCAATCTAGATGAAGTCTGGAAATCGGAAAAAATGGCCGTGCAGGGAACGCAGCACATCAAGGAGCAACTTGACCGTGCCCGACAGGAGCTGGAAACCGCACATCGTGCGGGAGACCTGGCGAGAATGTCCGAATTACAGTACGGACAAATTCCGGAACTTGAAAAACAACTCGAGATAGCTTCAGAGACAGAAGTTGTTGAGATGCAGTTGTTGCGTAACAAGGTTTCCGAAGAAGAAGTGGCAGAAGTGGTTGCGAAATGGACGGGTATTCCTGTGACTAAAATGCTGGAAGGTGAGCGCGACAAACTTTTGCAGATGGAAAATAATTTGCGTGAACGCGTGGTCGGTCAGGATGAAGCGGTGAAAGTTGTTTCTGATGCTATTCGTCGCTCGCGTGCTGGTTTGTCTGATCCCAATCGGCCTAATGGTTCCTTCCTGTTTTTGGGGCCGACCGGTGTGGGTAAAACCGAACTCACCAAAAGCCTGGCGGAATTTCTGTTTGATACCGAAGAAGCCATGGTGCGTATCGATATGTCGGAGTTCATGGAAAAACATTCTGTTGCTCGGTTGATAGGCGCACCTCCTGGTTATATTGGTTATGAAGAAGGTGGTTATCTCACCGAAGCGGTACGCCGCAAACCCTACTCGGTTATTTTGCTGGACGAAGTGGAGAAAGCTCACCCCGATGTGTTCAATATTCTTTTGCAGGTACTGGATGATGGACGATTAACCGATGGACATGGTCGCACGGTAGATTTTCGTAACACGGTTATTGTGATGACGTCCAATCTGGGTTCGGAGGTCATTCAGCAAATGGTCGGCGATGCACAGGGAAGTGCAAGTGTCGCGGGAGGCAGGACGCCGGAAGCGACCGAAGAAAATTATTCCGAGATGAAATCAGTGCTTATGGAAATTGTTTCGAGCCATTTTCGTCCGGAGTTTATTAATCGTGTGGATGAAGTGGTGGTGTTCCATCCACTGGGTCGCGAACAGATCCGTGCCATTACCAGTATTCAGGTTGAATACCTGCGGCAGCGTTTGCGTGATCGTGATATGGATCTGGAGCTTTCTGAATCTGCGCTGGATCTTTTGGGTGATGCCGGGTTTGATCCTGTCTATGGTGCTCGTCCACTCAAACGGGCTATACAGAACGGCATCGAGAATCGTTTAGCGCAGGAAATTCTTTCAGGGCATTTTCAGCCTGGCGATATCATTGTTGTGGATAAGAGCGGAGATGAACTGGCTTTCCACAAGAAGGGAAGTGCGAATATCAGTGCTGCTTGATTAACTTTATCACTGATTTTATAACAACGAAGTATTTGTAAATTTGTAATCTCTGGCTTGAACATCTGGCCAGAGATTATTTATTTCCGCATTAATGTGAACGCGTTGGCATGGGTATAATTGTAGCGCTTACGGGTTTTGGTTTATTTTTTTGCGGTCCCTGTTTAAGAGTAATGTTTACCAATTCATACTGATGTTCACTCAAACGGCTCACTGAATCCAGCATCATAGTGGAGATTGCAATGCATGATGCCATGGGTGAATGCGCTAGCTTGCGAGCTTGATCAACTTGCCATTGCAAACCTTTCAGGCGCTGTTGCCTCTCGGCTGGTACACCATTAAAGAAAGTTTCGATTTTCCTAAGTCGTTTGGCTTCAAATTCCTCAGGATCATTTTTGGCAAGGGTCATCCATTCATCAAAATCTAGCCGGGAATTGTTTCTAATCTGTTTAGTGTTACTCATTACCGCGTACTCCAAAACTTTTCTTGACACATTTGCTAACAGTATAGTTTGTAAGCTTGTATTCAATCATCCAGCTTAGGAATGTTTGTGTCAAAGATTCTATATATCATTATGCGATAAAGCTGGATGTTTAAGTTGGCTTGTTACGTAAACAGAACGAACTATCTGTTTGTATTGAATGGAAATACTGGTGAAGTCTGAGTTTTTACCGTGTTATTCCACTTTGAATGACCAGGAAAATAATGCTTAGCGAGGCGCCGATAATGGGAACCCACAACGGGTAGTGGACGGTTCCGGGCACATTTGGAGTGTGGAGTTTGAGCTTTATTAACGCCAGATTAACGCCGGCAAAAATGGTCAGTGTTATAAAGCTGGTGATTTGGGCCAGAGTAACCAATGGCAACCAGAGTGCTAGCACCAGTACAGCAAGAACCGTTAAGCCAGTAGCGAAGAGTGGTGTTCGTGTTCGGGGATGGATATGTGCAAATATATGGTGAGCCAGGCCAGTGTTGCCCATTCCATACAAAACACGTGAAGCCATAATAATTTGAATCAGGGCGCCATTAACAACAGCAATCAGACTGATTGCACTAATGAATAACGTAGCTTTGTTACCGCTGGCGTCAACATTTTTTTCAACAATAAGGGCGAGAGGCGCATTACTGGCTGCAAGATCGTTTATGGGTAACGCAAGAACGGCAACCAGAGCAATAGCAAGGTATAAAATAGTTGAAATAATCAACGCAAGAATAATAGCTTTTGGTAACGTGCGTGGTGCATCCTTAACTTCTTCAGCAACATTCACCATGTCCTCGAAACCAATGAAGGCATAAAACGCCAGAAACGCACCGATGAAAATACCATTCCAGGTTGATGCATTTAATGATGGAATCAGTTCGGGCAAGCGTTCAGGAAGTTGGCTAAAATTATCGCCAGCGACCACCAATACGTAGATTAATCCGCCAATTTCAATGAGCGTAATAACTGTAGCCAACCAAACTGATTGGCTTATACCGATGGCCGCAATCAGGCCCAACGATATCACCAGGCATGTAATGGCTAACCAATTGGGGATCTGAATAAAAATTTCCAGGTAACCGACAAAGCCGTTAGCGATAGTGGCTGCTGATACCAGTCCAATGGCCACAACAGACCATCCTATACCAGAAGACAGCCAGCGTTTGCCGAAAGCTTCCTGAAAATAGACAGCTTCACCCGCGCTACGTGGCAAACGGGAGGTGAGTTCTGCGTAACTGAAAGCCGTGAAACCTGCAATGAAAGCAGCGAGTAAAAAGGCGAGTGGTGAAAACATGCCCGCCTTGCTGGCGACAACGCCGATGAGCACGTAAATGCCCGCACCGATGATGGTGCCCAGACCGTAAAAGGTAATTAGGGGTAATGACAGTGTACGGTTAAGGGTAGTCGTTTCTGGCATATTGTTTGAGAATAGTTATCCCGTTTTTTCAAGCTTATTAAGCACTAGCTTCTGCTTATTTAACTTTTTACTTTCTAGCTTTTGTTTATTTAAAACAGGTTTTAAATAATGCCCTGTATATGAGTCAGACTGCTCTGCAATTTGTTCCGGTGTTCCTGCAGCAATGATAGTGCCGCCATTTTCTCCGCCTTCTGGACCAAGGTCGATAACCCAGTCAGTTGTTTTAATGACATCCAGATTGTGTTCTATAATTACGATGGTATTACCATGGTCGCGTAAACGATGCAGCACTACCAGCAATTGTTCTATGTCGTGGAAATGAAGTCCGGTAGTGGGTTCATCCAATATGTATAAGGTATTTCCTGTGTCGCGTTTGGATAGTTCTCGTGCCAGTTTTACACGTTGAGCTTCGCCGCCGGAAAGTGTTGTCGCATTTTGGCCCAGGCGAATATAACTCAAACCAACATCCATTAGAGTTTGAAGTTTTCGTGACACCGAAGGAATGGCATCAAAAAAGATTCGAGCATCTTCTACAGTTTGTTCAAGGACCTCATAGATGCTTAACCCTTTGTATCTTATTTCCAGTGTTTCGCGGTTATAGCGTTTCCCCTTACAAACATCGCAAGGTACATAAATGTCAGGCAGAAAATGCATTTCCACTTTAATGACACCATCACCACGACAGGCTTCACATCGCCCACCTTTTACATTGAAACTAAAACGACCGGGTGTATAACCGCGTGATCGAGCTTCCTGTGTGCCAGCAAATATTTCGCGGATGGGTGTAAACAAGCCTGCGTAAGTAGCAGGATTAGAGCGTGGTGTGCGTCCGATGGGGCTTTGGTCGATATCGACAACTTTGTCGAACTGGTTTAGTCCCTCTACTGATGTGCAAGGTGCGGCGGCTTCCGGGTTGTTGTTGATAATTTGTGCGGCATTGCGATACAGAGTGTCGTTAATCAGTGTGGATTTACCGGAGCCGGAAACGCCAGTTATCGCAGTCATCAATCCTACAGGAATATCGGCGTCCACATTTTTAAGATTGTTGCCATTTGCACCACGAATACTGATCTGATGTTTCGGATCAGGTGTTGTTCGTTGGTTTGGGATGGCAATCATTTTTCGGCCAGAAAGATATTGCCCGGTAAGTGAAGACTCGGAGGCGATAATTTCCTGGGGTGTTCCCTGGGCAACAATTTCACCGCCATGCACACCTGCGCCGGGCCCAATATCCAACACATGGTCTGCCGCCGCGATGGCCTCTTCATCATGCTCAACCACAATGACGGTATTACCCATGTCACGTAAATAGACGAGAGTATTTAATAAACGTTGATTGTCACGCTGATGTAAACCAATGCTAGGTTCGTCCAGTACATACATAACACCCACCAGGCCAGCACCTATCTGGCTGGCAAGACGAATACGTTGAGCTTCACCCCCGGATAATGTGTCTGCACTGCGGTTAAGTGATAAATAGTCGAGGCCAACGTTAACGAGAAAATCCAGACGCTGGCTGATTTCTTTAACAATTTTTTCAGCTATTTTTCCGCGATGACCGTCCAGTTCCATTTGCTCGAAAAACTTTTGGGCACGGCCAACAGGTAATGCGGTAATCTCCGGCAATCTTTTTTCAGCAACAAAAACATTACGTGATCCTTCGGCAAGTCGTGTGCCGTCACAGTCCGGGCAGGGTTTGCTATTGAGGTATTTAGACAGTTCCTCGCGCACCACATTCGAATCGGTCTCGTGATAACGACGATCCATGTTCGGAAGGATGCCTTCGAAAGGGTGAGTGCGTACGTTAATGCCATCATTACTTTTTTTGCTCTGTTTTTGATTAGTAGAGAGATCGCCGTACCTCTCTTTAAAGTAATGAAACTCAATTTCTTCCTCACCACTGCCATTAAGAATGACCTGGCGAATGTTATCTTCCAGTTCTTCAAACGGTGTATCAATATCAAATCCATAATGTTTGGCCAGTGAACTTACCATTTGGAAATAATAAGCATTGCGTCGATCCCAGCCGCGTATTGCGCCGGCAGGCAAGCTCAACTCCGGATGACGAACTACACGATCTGGATCAAAAAATTGTTTAACGCCTAGTCCATCACAGCCGCCACAAGCGCCGGCCGGGTTGTTAAAGGAAAACATGCGTGGTTCCAGTTCTGGCAACGAATAGCCACAGTGGGCACAGGCAAACTGGGCAGAGAAAACCAGTTCTTCTTTCTTGTTGGAACTAGAGTTGTTGGAGCTAGAGTCTGCATCATCAAAAAATGCCACGGTAGCAATGCCATCGGTAAGTGCTAGAGTAGTTTCAAAAGAATCTGCCAGACGTTGTTGTTGATCGGGTCTAATTTTCAGACGATCCACCACGGCTTCGATGGTATGTTTTTTTCGCAAATCCAGTTCAGGTGTGTCATCCAGTTCGAATAAATCTCCATCGATGCGCGCACGTACAAAACCCTGTGCGCGTAGTTCTTTGAAAACGTTTAGATGTTCGCCCTTACGATTTCGAATAATGGGAGCAAGCAACATGATCTTGCTGCCTTCTGGAAGAGATAAAACATGATCCACCATCTGACTAACAGTTTGGGCTTGCAGTTCGGTGCCATGTTCAGGGCAGCGAGGTAAACCTGCGCGGGCATATAAAAGGCGAAGGTAGTCGTAAATTTCGGTAATAGTGCCTACCGTTGAACGAGGATTATGCGAAGTGGATTTTTGTTCGATGGAAATGGCTGGTGACAAACCTTCTATGTGGTCCACATCAGGTTTTTCCATCATCGACAGGAACTGCCGTGCATAGGCTGATAGTGACTCTACGTAACGCCGCTGACCTTCGGCATAAATGGTATCGAAGGCCAGTGAGGACTTGCCGGAACCAGATAACCCCGTAATAACAATGAGCTTATCGCGAGGAAGCTCTAGATCTATATTTTTAAGATTATGGGTGCGGGCACCCTGAATACGAATGAAATCCATACTTGTTTCTAAATACCTGATAATACCTGGTTAACCGGATCGGTTTTTTCCGGTGGAACGCAAACCTGCTACTATACGCCGTTACAGCTTCATGGTGCAAAACGGCCAGGAAATATTTGTAGAGACAGGCTTAAAGAGACCGTTCAAATTGACAGGCAGTACATCCACAAATACAGAATCCATTGGCATGGTACCTGCCGAGCGCCGGGCCGTATTTTCACTGGCCAGCATTTATGCCCTACGAATGATGGGGTTGTTCATGATTTTGCCGGTATTTGCCATCTATGGCGAAACGCTTGAGGGCTACACCCCAGCATTGGTAGGTATTGCTATCGGTATTTATGGCCTGACCCAGGCCGCACTACAGATTCCCTTTGGTATGGCGTCAGACCATTTCGGCCGCAAGCCCATCATTACCCTCGGATTGATTATTTTTGCTATTGGCAGCGTGGTGGCCGCCATGTCTGATTCCATGTCCGGTGTCATTATTGGACGTGCCCTGCAGGGCGCCGGTGCCATTGCTGCAGCAGTAATGGCGTTGACTGCAGACCTTACACGAGAGGAAAACCGACTCGGGGCCATGGCGATCATAGGCATGAGCATTGGGGCTGCGTTTGCTGTATCGCTGGTAATGGGGCCAATACTCAACACCTGGATAGGGGTTGATGGCATATTCTGGCTGACCGCTGTCATGGCAATTTTGGCAATAGGGGTTTTGCACTTCATTGTACCTCGGCCGGTGCATAGCCGATTCCATCGGGATGCCATGCCTGTGGCCAGTCAGCTCAAAAAGGTCATCGCCGACAAACAGCTACTACGACTTGATTTCGGCATTCTAACCTTACATATGATGCTTACAGCCACCTTTGTTACCTTACCACTGGCCCTACGAGACAATGCCGGCCTGGTGGTAGAACATCACTGGTACGTTTATTTGCCGGTGATGTTGTCTTCCGCGGCGCTTATGCTGCCTTTTGTCATGGTTGCCGAGAAAAAGCGCCGTATAAAAAGCATATTTGCTGCTGCCGTGTTGACCCTTGTTTTTGCCGAGCTGATTTTTATGACGCTTAATCAGTCACTTGCGGGTCTGGTTTTTGGATTGTTTATTTTCTTCACTGCTTTTAACGTGCTTGAGGCGACTTTACCCTCTTTGATAGCAAAAACAGCCGATCCGGATAACAAAGGCACGGCCATGGGTGTATATTCAAGTTCTCAGTTTATGGGGGCTTTTTTCGGCGGCACTCTTGGTGGCTGGTTATATGGTGCCATGGGACTGGAAACCGTTTTTGCACTCTGTGCTGGAATGGCCGTAGTATGGTTCCTGGTCGCAGTTACCATGCAGAATCCGCGTTATCTTAGTAGCCACCTGATTCGCATTGGCGATGTAAACGAAGAACAGGCCAGACACATGATTGGTGGGTTGACTAGAGTCACAGGTGTAGCTGAAGCAGTAGTGATTCCAGAAGATAACGTTGCTTATCTTAAAGTGGATTTGCATGCGCTGGACAGAGAAGCATTAAAAGTTTTTTCTGTGTCTGATGAGCCCATCGAAAATATGTTTTCGGAGCAAAAGGTCAAAACTGATCGGGCTGAACAAACGAATTAGTAAAGACATTATTATTTTTGAAGTATTTGGGAGGAGTTCAACATGGCACGAGGCGTTAATAAAGTCATTTTAATTGGCAATCTGGGTCAGGACCCGGAAGTGAAATACATGCCGAATGGTGGTGCAGTGACAAATGTTACCATCGCCACCAGCGAAAGTTGGAAAGATAAAAATACTGGCGAACAACAGGATAAGACTGAATGGCATCGAGTAGTGTTTTTCAGACGTTTAGCCGAGATTGTTGGTGAATATTTAAAGAAAGGTTCCAAGGTTTATATCGAAGGTAAACTTCAAACGCGTAAATGGCAGGATCAAAGCGGTAACGATCGTTACACGACTGAAATTGTTGCCAATGAAATGCAAATGTTAGACAGTCGTGGCGGCGGAGGTAGTGGAGACTTTAAACCATCATCGAACACAGCTTCTGGGGATCAATCGTCTAGCCAGGCTTCTAGTAAGCAACCTGCCACAGCAACAGCTGGCGGTTTTGATGATTTTGATGATGATATTCCTTTTTGAGAAACACCTAATAGATATGTAATGTACTTTTACAATAAAAAAGCCGGCAATGCCGGCTTTTTTATTGATGATGCTTTTTTGTTAACGCGTTTTCTCGTCGATGATTTGCTTTTGTTGTTCAACAGTATCTTGAAGTAGCTGTTCGACTTCTTTCGCTTTATCGATAGTATCTATTTTTTCTTGCCAGACAGGTTTTTCGACCTTGCTGTCAGAACAACCAACGACGAACAGAAACGGTATAATTAATAGCAGGAGTAGGTAGCGCATTCTGGGTGGTATCTCCCTTTTACTGTAGTGAGTAATGTGTGGTGGTTTAAGTATAAGACACTAAAAGAGATGGCGCTCCCTAGGGGATTGTCTCGGACCATCCATGGTCCTCGTCCTTTCAGGACGCGCTAAAGCGCGACCAAAACTGATCCAGTCAGTTTTGTCGAACTAAGGTTCGAAATTCACGTAGTGAATACCCCATAAACAAAAAACCCCACCCAGGTGGGTAGGGTTTTATATTTATATGGCGCTCCCTAGGGGACTCGAACCCCTGTCGCCGGCGTGAGAGGCCAGTGTCCTAACCACTAGACGAAGGGAGCGTATTTGGGTCAACTTAGGGTTTTACTAGCGAGCCTAAGTGTAAAAAAAATGTTATTATACGCGGCCTTACAGATTGCTCAAGGCACATAGTTCGTTGTCAGATGAATCCATAAAACCTGCTGGTTCACCTCAGATTATTGCTCGCCCAGAGCATAATATCTCACGTATTAATATCAGTGAAAGCGCCCTGAAAGTTCTTTATCGCCTTAAGTCCTCGGGTTTTGAGGCCTACCTGGTGGGGGGAGGGGTGCGTGATTTGTTGCTAGGTCGTGAGCCCAAAGATTTTGATATTGCCACTGACGCGCACCCAGAGGAAGTAGCGGGTTTGTTCCGTAATAGTCGTCTAATTGGCAGACGATTTAAGCTGGTTCATGTGCGTTTTGGTCGTGAAGTTATCGAGGTGGCTACCTTTCGTAGTGGGCATGAAGCAAAAGGAACTGATGAAACCCATGCTGAAGATGGCATGATCATCCGCGATAATGTTTACGGTAATATGGAGCAAGATGCATGGCGTCGGGATTTCACCATCAACTCTCTTTACTATGGCATCAAGGATTTCTCGGTGGTGGATTACACCTCCGGCATGGATGATCTTAAGGCTGGTGTTTTGCGGGTCATCGGTGATGCTGAGCAGCGTTATATTGAAGATCCGGTGCGTATGTTACGCGCCGTACGTTTTGCCGCTAAATTAGGTTTCCAAATTCATACCGACAGTGAAAAACCAATTTTTGAATTGAGCGAGCGTCTGGAGTCAGTATCGCCAGCACGATTGTTTGACGAAATACTCAAGCTTTTTATGTCGGGTTACGCAGTTGCCGCCTATGAACTGCTGCGCCATTACGATGTTTTTCGCCATCTGTTTCCTATGACTGATGCCTGTCTGGCAGAAGAGGAAAATCACTTTCCACATACCATGATTTTACGTGGGTTGGAAAATACCGATGCTCGTATTAGCGAAGGTAAACCTGTTACTCCAGCGTTTCTGATTGCAGTATTGTTGTGGGAGCCGGTGCACAGCCGAGCCAAACGTCTGCAGGCAGAAGGGCTGAGTGAAATTCAGGCCTTGCAACTGGCTGGCGACGAAGTGGTGTCACTGCAAGCCTTGCACATTGCGGTGCCAAAGCGGTTTAGTTTACAGTCTCGTGAAATATGGGCATTCCAGGCAAGACTTAAACGCCGCAGTGGAAAACGTGCAGCTCGCCTGGTGGAAATGCCTCGCTTCCGTGCCGCTTATGATTTCTTGTTGCTGCGTATAGAATCTGGTGAGGATGAATTTAAAGCATTAGGCGACTGGTGGACCGAGTTTCAGGAATCGGATGAAGAACGCAGGGGCAGCATGTCCAGTGAAGCGCCCTCAGCAGGGGGCAGAAATCGGCGGCGCAGAAAACGGCGCAGGAAAACAGATAAAGGAACGCCAGACTGATGCCGGCACATCCTTTCACAAGATTGTTAGAAAAATAGTATTGTCATGTCGATAGCTTATATCGGTATTGGCAGCAATCTCGGGGAACCTCAAAATCAGGTTCAGCAGGCTATCGAAGAGTTGAATGATATGCCCCGGTCGATATGCCGTTGTTTCTCCTCTTTGTACCGTAGTGCTCCCATGATTCTCGAAAAAGGGAATTTAGAAAGAGGTGTAGACCAGGGGCAAGATCAGCCAGACTACATTAATGCGGTGGTGGAGCTGGAAACTGGATTGACTCCATTGGATTTATTACATGAACTCCAGCATTTGGAAGCTTTGCACGGACGAGTTAGAGCTGAGCGCTGGGGCTCGCGCACCCTGGATCTGGATATTTTGTTGTACGACGACCGTATTATAGAAAGCCCCAAACTCACTGTGCCGCATCCGGGGCTGTATGAACGTAACTTCGTCCTGTATCCTTTGGCAGAGATTGCGCC
>JAUVNZ010000063.1 GCA_030599435.1 Gammaproteobacteria bacterium
CACCAGCCATGGCCGCCTGAATAGCAGCATTCAAGGCCAGGATGTTGGTTTGATCAGCAATATCGTTGATAAGCTCAACCATGTCGCCGATTTCCTGCGAGCTTTCACCCAATCGTTTAATTCGTTTTGAAGTTTCCTGGATCTGCTCACGAATGGTATCCATACCGCGAATGTTATCCTGCACCGCTTTGGCGCCTTTTTTCGCGATATCCACTGAGTTATTAGCAACACCAGAAGATTCGTTAGCGTTATTGGATACCGTGTCGATGGAAATCGCCATTTCATTAATAGCAGCAGAAGCAGCTGTAATCTGTTCTGCCTGATGATCACTGGCTTCAGCAAGATGCATAGCCGTCGCCTGCGTTTCCTGAGCTGCCGAGGATACCTGCACAGTGGTTTCGTTAATAGTGGAAACCAGACTACGCAACTGATCAATGGTGTAGTTAAGAGCATCGGCGATAGCGCCCGTAATATCTTCGGTCACAGTCGCGGTAGCCGTCAAATCACCATTAGCCAAATCGCCAATTTCATCCAGCAAGCGCATGATGGCATCCTGATTACGTTTGTTATGATCAGCCGTTACAGCCAAACGTGAACTTGTCTCAGATTGAACTTTTATTCCCAACCAAACAAACAACAACAATGCAACAACACCCAACATATTACCCGTTGCGCCTGTGATAGTCCGATCACCACCCAGTCCGCGATAACCATCCATTAAGTTAGTTGTAAGCGCCAGTAGTTCCTCACTCTTTTTCGCCATGGCGACAGAGGCTTTTTGAGTTTTAAACAACGTTGGTGTTTGCTCAAGAATACGACCAACCAACTCATGTACTGTATCGAATTTTTTAACAACTTCTGTTAATTTTTCGCGGGCATCAGGGTCACGTACGCGTTGAATATTCATTCGACGGTTACCCTTCAACATAGCTTCAAGTACCCGACCGAACAGTGCGGCATCACGACCAAATCGTGTTGCTGCAGCTTTTGCTCCTTCACCACCCTGTAGAATTTTATTAGCGTTAACGGAAATACGTGGCACCAACATAAGCTGCCGACTGGCAACATATACCTGATTAGCGCTTGACCCCGAGTCAATCATGATACTCACAACCTCATCGGAAAGGGCGAGTAAATCAGGCATTGTTTCGTTGATTGCGCCAACGAACTCACTCAACATACGAATAACGCCCTCGGCTCCCAGTACTGTGTCAGCATCTTTCGCAAAGCCTGCCCACAAGGCACCAACTGCGTTTAAATTCGACTGAGCTGCTTCAGGCGTTGCCGGCAAACCAGTTTCCGGGTTGCCGTTTTTTAAAGTATTTAAAATATTTTCAAAAGAAATTCGCGCCTGTTTAAGCTGCTTGAAAGCCTCAACCTTGGCACTGGATGATTCCACAGCATTTTTCACAATACTTTGCGAAAGAACGCGTTGCTCACCCGCCAGACTGATGTATTCCTTATCATAGTCGGCCTGGGTGCCCACGTAGAAGAAGGTTGACACCGCAAGCACCAAGAGAACCAATGCCCCGCCGCCGATAAACAGTAAACCTTTATCACCGGCTAATTTTGTATTAATTCCTATTTTCATCGTAATCGGCTCCTGGCCAAGTCATTTAGAACGGTTTATTACCATTACACTTTTGTTTCTATCTTTCTTTCAATTCATTAAAAGCCACTAACAAAAACCCCTGTAACTCCAGTGATTTTGTTGCTTTTTCAAGTTAATAACACTAGCGGCCATGCAGGCGCTTTTATTAAGCGAATATCTAATCTATCTAGCCTAATAAAACGCTATACAGCCACCTTGTAAAATTCTGGATCAGCCGCAAGAACGGACATATCAAATAAATGCCACGTGATATCACCCTGCCGGAACGCTCCTCGCACATATGCCTTTACAGCAGGCTCAAGCTTTTTGATGCGTGATACCCTTTCTTCAGGTTCAAAATGCCTCAAACCCACAACTTCATCTACCAATAATCCGGCTGTTAATTCACCCTGTTTAATTACCATAATTCTTGAATGTTGCCGTAAATGAATTGCCGGCTGACCTAAATAACTTTGCAAATCTATCACTGGCAATAATGAGCCACGAATGTTTGCTAACCCTTTCACCCATGGCATGGTGCCGGGCACCAGGGTCATGCTTGGGTAGTACAGAATTTCATTGACCTGATCCAGCGGAGCCGTCATATAAATATCGCCTACACGAAACCCGACGCCATTCCACAACGCTTTTAACTCTACTTCCTGCGGTAAACCTTTAGCGCTTTTTACACTTCGCGCCTCTAATTCCTGCAGTAATTTAAAAGGGTGTTTTTTCTTGGCCACTTAAATAGTTATCCTGAATTAGTTGTGGGTTATCTACAGCTCTCTGTAAACAGTTAACTAAAGCACTGCACTTATGAACCAAGCAATGCATTAATTTTCCCAACAAGCTCTTTCTCGTTTGCAGGTTTCGTAACGTAGTCCTTTGCACCCTGACGTAATCCCCACATTTTGTCTGTTTCCTGGTCTTTTGTGCTTACTATGATGATTGGGATCGCACTGGTGTCTGACTCATTTGATATTGAGCGTGCAGCCTGAAAACCATTCATACCAGGCATAACCACATCCATAAGGATTAGGTCTGGCTTTTCGCTTCTGGCTTTCTCTATCCCTTCTTCACCACTTGCTGCTGTTGAGACTACAAATCCATTTTTTTCCAACATTGCAGTCAACACATGTATCTCGGTGGGTGAGTCGTCGACTATCAATATATTTGCCATTTTGTTACTCCTAAAATTACTTGAATGCTTAAATTTTTACTTAACAGTTAGTTACAATAAGTTACAAAACATAAAGCCCACATAAATCTTCTATTGCTCCACAACAAGATGTTCTTTAATTGCGCTTAATAGTTCATCCTTGGTAAATGGTTTTGTCAGATAACGATCAGAACCAACGATGCGACCACGCGCCCGATCAAAAAGCCCATCTTTACTTGTTAATAAAATTACCGGTGTGCTTTTGTAATTTTTATTTTTCTTGATTAGCGCGCAGGTCTGATATCCATCCAGACGCGGCATCATAATATCGATAAAAATAACATCCGGATTTTGATCGGTGATTTTTGCCAGCGCTTCAAAACCATCAATAGCAGTCACAACTACGCAACCGGCTTTTTTTAATAGTGTCTCCGCAGTGCGCCGAATGGTCTTACTGTCATCAATAACCATGACCTTCACACCTTCCAAAGCAGAATCTGTCGTATCGCTCGCCACTATTTCACCTCTAAAGTAAGAGTTAAAACTTCATTCGCACGAAACCATTACGTTTCGCTGCGTCAAAAAATTATTTGAATCCATCAATATTCGTCTGGGAAGAGCCATGCTAAAACAACTTATTATTCGACCAATTACTTTCCTGGAAGCAGTTTAAGCAATAGTCATTTTGTTGTTTCCAGTGTTACGACAGGGCAGAAAAGCCCTAAACTGGCCAGTTAAATCAATAGCATCGCCCTGTTTATTTATCACATTATTCAAGTACAATCCATAAGTGCTTGCTACCCATACGTATATTGCCATGTCACTCCTGTCAGATTCACAAGAAAACTATCGGCCATCTATCAGGATACTTAAAGGACAAACCATTAATTATGCAGATATTCAGGTTCGACGAACTAACTGATTACCCTGGATTGACAAGCCGCACCTACAAGGCTCATTTTATCCACTACCTGCCCCTAACCAATTGATTAAAATATGACCAAACTTGGCCTTGTGATGGATCCCATCGATTCCATCAATATTCACAAAGACAGCACTTTTGCGATGGCTTTAGCTGCGCAAGGTCGCGGCTGGGGGCTTACCTACTTAGAGATGGGTGATCTTTATTTACGCGATGGGAAAGCCTATGCCAATGCCCGTGAACTCACTGTGCGAGACGACCCAGAAGACTGGTTTAGTCTCAGCAATCCGCAAGAATTAGAGCTTTCCGATCTGGATGTTGTGCTAATGCGCAAGGATCCACCCATCGATACCGAATACCTCTATGCCACACAAATCCTTGCTCTCGCAGAAGCACAGGGAACACTGATGGTGAACCGAACTCAGTCCCTGCGCGAGGCCAACGAAAAATTGGCCAGCACCTGGTTTCCCCAATGTGCGCCGCCGACACTAGTAACTCGTAACCAGATCCAACTCCGCCAGTTTCTCCATGAGCATAAGGATCTGATATTGAAACCGCTTGACGCCATGGGTGGTGCCTCCATTTTTCGCGTACGCGCAGACGACCCCAATATCAGCGTCATCTTCGAAACCCTCACCGAATACGGCAACCGCTATGCCATGGCGCAACGTTTTATTCCGGAAATTAGTCAGGGCGATAAACGCATTTTGTTAGTCGATGGTGAACCTGTGCCCTATGCCCTGGCCCGAGTTCCCGCAAAGGGCGAAACCCGCGGCAATCTCGCGGCGGGCGGCAAAGGTGTGGGCGTAGAATTATCGGATCGAGACCACTGGATTTGCGAACAGGTCGCACCACGCCTTAAAGAAATGGGTTTACTCTTTGTGGGACTGGATGTGATAGGCGACTACCTGACGGAGATCAATGTTACCAGTCCAACCTGCATTCGTGAGCTTGATGCCCTTTACGATCTGGACATTGCTGGCCAACTCATGGACGCCATCAGCAAACGCATCAACTAGGCGCTTATTACACACAAATCGACATGTTCGCGACATTTACCCGCATTTTAATTGCATTTTCCCTAATTTTACTACTGGGCTGTAGTCCAAAACCAGCTGTTTATCACCAGCAATTATTGGTCTTTGGCACCATCGTTGATATCAAACTCTGGGGTGTAGAAGAAGAAAAAGGGCTACGAGTCGTCACCCAGATCAGCGAAGATTTTGATTACATGCATCGAGTCTGGCATGCCTGGCATGCCGGTCCAGTGGCTCGAACCAACTTCTTTCTTGCTAGCGGCAAATCTTTTACGAGTCCACCCTCATTAATACCCCTGATAAAAAGATCTACAGAACTTTCAAAACTCAGTGGTGGTCTTTTTAATCCCGCCATCGGACAACTTATTGCCCTGTGGGGATTTGCCAGCGACGAAACACCAACAGGACCACCCCCATCCGCAGAGGAAGTCCAGCAGCTACTCGACCAACACCCCAGTATGGATAATATAAAAATTAATGGCATATCACTTCAGGGTAACAATCCCGCCGTCAGACTGAATTTTGGTGCCTTTGCCAAAGGTTATGCAGTGGACCGCGCAATAGAACTCTTACAGGAGGCCGGTATTCAGCATGCGGTCGTGAACGCCGGTGGTGACCTGCGTGCCATTGGCCGCCACGGCCAACGCCCCTGGCGTGTGGGTATTCGCCATCCACGCCAACAGGGCATTCTGGCCTCAGTGGAAACCACACGGGATGAAAGTATCTTCACCTCGGGTGATTACGAACGCTACTTTGAATGGCAAGGAAAACGCTACGATCACATCATTGATCCACGTAGCGGTTACCCAGCCGAAGGCCTGAGTTCAGTCACCGTATTCGCAGACCAGGCCGACCTCGCCGATGCAGCGGCTACAGCACTTTTTGTGGCTGGTCCCAAAGACTGGTTACCGGTGGCTCGCGCCATGGGCATTAAAGGAGCCATGCTAGTGGACGAGCAGGGCGTCGTGCAAATCACACCTGGTATTCGTGATCGAATCCATTTCGAAACCGAAACCCAGCCGAAGATTATTGTTAGTGAAGCGTTGTTAACCAAAATACAGGCCCCCAAAGCACTAGCCACAGAGAAACAAGAGACTGAGGCACACCAGTAAACATGACTCGCTCTCTGTCCACACCTCTGTTTAGTAGCTGGATAACAAAGGGAGATGTTGTTGTTTTAGTGTTCGCACTTGCCATACTGACGGGGGTATTTGCTACCTACTGGCGCAATGAAAGCCATGGTGCCGAGGTGGTTGTACTGGTGGAAGGAAAACGCTGGGCACGCCTGAACCTGTTTCAGAACCAGGAACTCCACACCCCCGGGTTACTGGGCAACAGTCATATCCGAGTATTTGATGGGCAAGTCCGATTTATCGATTCTCCCTGCCCTAACAAACTCTGTGTACATACCGGCTGGTTAAGCCAGGGTGGAGAAAATGCCACTTGCCTGCCCAATAGAGTGAGCTTACAAATACTGGGCTCCGATCCGCGCTTCGATAGCATTAATTTTTAATTACACTTTTTACAATTACAGAAAGCAGCATGACAGCAACCCGCACCATAAAAACCACCCGAGATGACCACCTGGTGGCTGCTTTAGCAGCACTTGCTATCACTATTCACATTGCTGAAAGCGCACTGCCAAGCCCGTTACCTGGTTTAAAACCGGGCCTGGCTAATGTGGTTACACTACTCGTGTTATGCCGATATGGCTGGCGCATGGCTGCCTGGGTAACACTTTTGCGTGTATTGGTTGGCAGCATTCTCATCGGCACTTTTCTCTCACCAACCTTTTTTCTCAGTGCTAGCGGTGCCATTGCCAGTATTACGGTACTAGGATTGCTGTATGCTTTCTCTTCATTCAGAAAGTCATCGGCAGGGCCGCAATCTCCGTCTTCCTGGACAATAGGGCCGTTAGGACTAGGCCTGGCTGCTGCCATGGCGCATATGAGCGGGCAATTTTGGGTCGCCTACACTTTGTTTGTACCTCATCCAGGAATTTTGACCTTGCTTCCAGTGCTGCTGGCATTAGCCTCTGTACTGGGAATTGTCAGTGGGTTATTGACCCGCACCGTGTTAACGCGGTTGAATAGTGATCCCATAAGCCAATGACCATCAGCTATATACCAGCTCACTACTAAAACCATGGCAACCATTTCCGCTAACAGACCCAATGTGACTTCTGGAGACCGACTCAGCCTGACGGTCTTTTTTGCCGTGGTGATGCATAGCTTAATCATTTTGGGTATCAGTTTTGATGCCACAGATCGTAGCCAGCCCCTGCCAAAACTACCTGGACTTGAAGTCACACTGGTACAAAGCAAGGCCGACAAAGAAATCGAAGATGCTGACTTCCTGGCCCAGGCCAATCAGGAAGGCGGCGGCGATACGGAAGAAAAAGTCAGACCAGCATCACCCGTTACACCTGATGTTGCTACCGGTGAAGCTGGCGATGTAAAAGAAGTGGTGCCGGAAAATCAGATACCCACAACTACGGAAGAAACACATCAGGAAGTTTTGACCGCCTCGAAATCTGATCGAAAAATTTCTACCGGCATTATTGCCCAACAGGCAGAGATAAAAGAACAGCTCACCGCAGCCCAGCTACTTTCGCGCAGCAAGGAAATCGCTCGTCTGTCGGCAGAAATCGACCAGACCCAGCGCGTTTTTGCCCATCGACCCAAACGCCAATACATTTCAGCGCGCACTAAAGAGTACCGTTTTGCCAGCTACGAAGAAGCCTGGCGATCCAAAGTCGAACGCATTGGTAAAATAAACTTCCCTGATGAGGCCAAACGAAAAAAGCTCTCTGGCAGTTTAATTATGGCCGTTACTCTCAACCCGGACGGCAAGATAAAATCCATAAATATTCGAAAATCATCAGGCCATAGAGTTCTCGACGATGGCGCCAAACGAATTGTAATGCTAGCGGCCCCATACGCACGTTTCCCTGAAAACATACGCAAGGACACTGACGAGCTGGTCATAACGCGCACCTGGATATTCGAGGCTGGCCAGCGATTTAAGGCAAAATAATCACCGGGTTAGCTGCCACTAAGTGCAACATTAGGCCTATAATTTTCAGCGCTTGTAGTCCATAATACGCCCTATGGTCGAGACCGGTTACCTCACCAACCAATCACTCATCGCC